>JBCCRV010000061.1:0-17896 GCA_039201085.1 Myxococcota bacterium
GATCACGAGGATCGACAGGCCCACGAGCATCGACAGGATTTCAATGATGCTCACGGCCCAAGCCTACGGCTCCATGGGCGCGCTGACCAGCGGTGCTTTATCGGAGCGTCTGCCGCTGCTGGACGCCACGGTTCGCGCTGGCTGCGCCGCAGAGCCATCCGATCGCAACCCGGTTGATTTGAGCCACGTATGTCTCCCGGATGAAGAGCGAGCGAGTTTCCCCACGCATTTTTTCGCGGATCGCCCGGGCGGAGTTTGGCACCGGTCATCCGGGGCGCTAAGACCGGGGCGTGCGCGTACTGATCGTTGGCGGGGGCATTATGGGCTGCAGCTCAGCCCTTCGGCTGGCCCAAGCGGGCGCCGAGGTGCTGGTGCTCGAGCGGAGTGTTCCCGGCGCGGAGGCTTCGAGCGCCGCTGCCGGCATTCTGGCGCCAGCCTTTGAAGCCGCCCACGTCGCCGCGCCGACGCAGGTCGTTCCCTTCGGCATTGAAAGCCGCACCCTGTACGCGTCGCTCGCCGAGGAGCTTCGCGAGGACCATGGCGTCGATATCGGCCATCGCCGCTGCGGGGCGATGGCCGTTGCCTTCGAGGGCGAAGACCATTTGAACGCCATCGAGCATCGCCTCGCCGAAGCCCCGGGCGCCGTCTTCGAACGCCTTGACGGCAGCGAGGCCTTGCAGCGCGAGCCTTCGCTCGCGGCGGTCGCCGGCGCCATCGACTTTCCGGACGCAGCGCAGGTGGACCCCAAACGCCTCCTGCCCGCGCTGGCGCTCGCCGCCGAGCGGGCCGGCGCGGTCTTTCGCACCGGCGCCGTCGTGCACGCGATCGAGGATGGCCCACGCGTCGTACTCGGCACTGAAACGCTTGATGCGGACCACGTCATCGTGGCGGCGGGAAGCTGGACGGGGCTCATCGCCGGCCTCGACTTGGGCGCTGCGCGCATCGCGCCGGTTCGCGGCCAAATCGTGCGCACGACGTCGCGGCCGCCGCTCTTTCGTCGCGTGGTGTTTGGCGCCGGCGGCTACGTGCTCACGCGCCCGGACGGCGAGGTGCTCTGCGGCTCCACCGAGGAGCATGTAGGCTTTCGCAAGGAGGTCACCTTTCGCGGCCTCGAAACGATCCTGCACATGGCCCAGCGCGTGTGCCCGCGCCTTGGCCAGTCCGCCGTCCTCGGGCACTGGGCGAGCTTTCGGCCCGGCACGGCGGACGATCTTCCGCTCATCGGGCCAGCGGGTCCAAAGGGCGTATGGCTGGCGAGCGGCCACTACCGAAACGGCATTCTTCAAGCGCCGATGACCGCGGACCTGCTCACGCGGGCCCTCACCGGGACGGCGCCCTCCCCCTTTGCGAAGCTCGTCGATCCTCGGCGCTTCGCCCCCGAAAGAGCGCGGGGGGCTACGTCGTGAGCTTTCGTGCGCAGGACCGGCTGATCGGTGGCGTGCGCCACCACATCGTGGAGTGGCCGGCGGCCGCGCCGGAGAAGCCACACCCGGTGCTCTTGGCCCACGGCTTTTTGGACCAGAGCTACAGTTGGATCGGCGTCGCCGAAGCGCTGAGCCGAGCCGGCTATCGGACCTTCGCCTGGGACTTTCGCGGCCATGGCCGCACGGACTGGTGCGCTGAGGGCGGCTACTACCACTTCTTCGACTACATCCGGGACGTCGACGGCCTGGCGGAAGTGCTCAGCCCCGGCCGTTCCTTTCATCTGGTGGGCCACTCGATGGGCGGAACCGTTTGCTCGCTCTTTGCGCCGCTGCGGCCCGAGCGGCTTGAGAGCCTCGCCTTGATCGAAGGCATGGGGCCGCCCAACCGCGCCGCCGCCGATGCCTTCGACAAAGCGAAGACCTGGTTTGCGAGCCTTGAGCGCTACGAGCGCCGGCGGCAACGCGTCATGACCCTCGACGAGACCATCACTCGAATGAACCTAAAGCCGGGCACCCAGATGGACCCGGAGCGCGCCCGCTTTCTCGCCGAAAAGGCGACCCGCCCCGTGCCAGGCGGGCGCACGTGGCGCTTCGACCCGCTCCATCGCACGACCTCGCCCACGCTCTTCATGGCGGAGAGCTTTGCCAGCTTCGTCTCGCGCATCGAGACGCGCACGCTGGTCGTTCGCGGCGAAAAGGGCTTTCGTTTGCCGGACGAAGACGCTCGCGAGGCCGGGCTGGCGAATGCCCGCGCTGTCGAACTGCCGGACGTCGGCCATATGCTTCACTGGCATGCGCCCGAAGCGCTGGCGGCGGAACTTCTCGCGCACTTCGATCACTGAAGAACGCAAAGCGTTCTTAAGTGATTGCCCGTGCCCGTGCCCGTGCCCGTGCCTTTGCCCGTGCCCGTGCCTTTACCCCTCTGTTGAAGGGACGCGTAGTGCGATCGAAGGGGAAACGGCACGGGCACGGGCAAGGGGCCCGGGTGCTTTTCAGCACCCGGGCTGCGCGAGATCACACCACGGGCTTGCGGCGCGCCGCGCGGCATGCGAGCGATTCGCCGGGAGTGGAGCGAATCGGATATGCTCCTGCTCGGAGGGCCTTTCATGATGTGTCGTATTGCTTTGGTTGCTGCGTGTGTGTTGGGGATGCAGGGCGGCGCCTTCGCCCAAGAGAGCGAGCCGCTGCCGCCCGAGCAGCTCGGCGATGGGGTGGCTCCCGCCGAGGATCCCGCGGGCGGTCCGCCTGCGCCCGTGGAGGCCGAGCCGGAGCCCGCGGCGGAAGCGCCGATAGAAGAAGCACCGGTGGAAGAAGCGCCCGCCGACGCGACCCCTGACTTCAGCCCGGAGGCGGCCGCCGACGCGGCGCCCCTTCTCAGCGACGAGCAGGTCGCTGCGGAAAACGCCTACCAAGAGCCGGAAGCGCGCTCGAGCACCGACCCCTTCGAGGACCCCAACCAGACCTACCTCTTCCTCGGCGCCTTCTACCGGCACCAGTGGACGCCGGGCTTCATGCTCGGGCTCTTCACCGACGAGTACACGGCCGCCAACAACCACGCGGCAGGCCTTGAGCTGACGTACCGCAAGGACGGCTTCGACATCGTGACGAGCGTGTACTACCAAGGCTACCGCGTGAACGGTCCCTTCCGAGGCAGCGGCGACGCCGAGACCGAGACCGAGATCATCGATAGCTCGCTCTTCGGCATCATGGCGAGCGTCGATCTTCTTTGGGGCACGGATTTCAACGAATACGTCGGCATTCAGTACGGACTTGGCCTCGGCCTCGGCGTGCTAATCGGCGACCTGCGCCGTACGGAAGCCACGCCGGACGGCGACGGCTGGCAGGAGTGCACGGAAGTTGTGGACGGAGACGCCTTCTGCGACAACGTCAGCGGCGACATCAGCGGCCATACGGGGATCAACCCAAAGTGGTTTGACGGCGGCAGCGTGCCGAACCTCTACTTTCGCTTCGCCGTGCCCGTGCTCGCGGTACGCGTAAAGCCGATTCACCAACTAATGATGCGTTTCAGCGGCGGCTTCGACATCTTTAGCGGCTTCTTCACCAGCTTCAGCGCGTCCTACGGCTTCTAAGCTGTGCTCCCGCGAAAGGGCCGTAACACCGGTCCTTCCCTCGGGCAGCTAGCCTCAGGGCGTGAAGGCCGCGTCCCGCTTCTTGCTTCTTGCGATCGCCGGCGCAGCTTCGAGCGCGTCGGCCCAGCAGGTGGTCCTCTTCGACGAGCATTGGGTGCACGAAAGCAGTACGCGGGACAGCCACTACAACGTTCCGCTGTACGGCGAAACGCCCGCCGACTTCACGTCGCCGATCGACTACGCCAGCGGCACGCTCCACCTCTACATGGAGATCCTCGATAAGCCCACGGATGAGCCAACGCACATGGTCTTCTGCTGGGGCACGACGCCGACCTATTCGTGCGCCGGCCAATCGCCCCGCTTCGACGACGAAGGACGTGTCGAATGGTCCACGGACGTGCAGCGCTTTTGGCGACCGGGCGGACAATCCTTGGATTTCAGCCAAGGCCTGCGCGGCTCGATGTCCGCCATCGTAAAGGACACGATGAACGGCAAGCCCACGGCGGACAACGTCGGTGAAGAGCGCGCGGCGCGCTACTTCCCCCTGGAGATCCGCATGGTCGCAACGCTCGTGGCGCCCGGCGCAGCGTACGAAGCGCCGATGCCCTTTGGCGCCGTCGAACCGGAACCGGATGCGGGCGTCGGCGAATTCGACGCGGGCCCGCCCAACGCGGGTGTGCTGGATGCCGGGACGGACGCGGCCAGCGAGGCCGGCGTCGATGCGGGTGAAGCGGATGCCAGGGTCGCGGGCGAGGTGGACGCTCGCATCCCATCGCATGACGCGGGTATAGTGGATGCCGGGATGAGCGCGGTCCCCGAGGTGCCGGAACGCGGAACGCTCGAGGGTTCTTGTGCAGCGTCGCCCAATGGTCCTGTGAGCTCGCTGGCCCTACTTCTCTTCCTTGGATGCCGCCGTTCACGCCGACGAGAGTCCTAAGCGGGCGGGAGCCCCCTTCGAAAGGCAAGCCCACGGCCGATCACCGGGTCGACCTTCCAGAGGGCGCGCGTCCCGCATCGGCGTAGGCGATGATCGACGAACGTGCTAGGAACGCGTCCGTGGCGTCGCTGTCAAAGGTGCTGAGCGATCATCGGGTCGTCGTAACCGTGGGCAGCGGAGGCGTGGGCAAGACCACCACGGCAGCGGCCCTCGCCATGCACGCGGCCATGGAGGGCAAGCGCGTGCTTTGCATGACCATCGATCCCGCGAAGCGCCTCGCCAACAGCCTCGGCCTGGACGAAATGACCGCCGAGTCACAGGTGGTGGGCGCCGAACTCTTCGAGGCCCAGGGTCTCGAGTGCCCCGGCGAGCTTCACGCGATGATGCTCGACGCGCGAAAGACCTTCGACGATCTCGTGCTCCGCACCGCGTCCTCGAGGGAAGTCGCCGAGCGCATCTTGGCCAACAAGATCTACCAGCACGTCGCGAGCGGATTGGCGGGCACGCAGGAGTACATGGCGATGGAGAAGCTTCACGCCGTGCGCAGCGAGCGCTTCGACTTGATCGTGCTCGACACGCCCCCCACCTCGAACGCCCTCGACTTTCTCGACGCGCCCGAACGCATGGTCGCCGCCATCGATTCGCCAGCGATGCGCTGGTTCGTCGGGGCTTTTCAGGGCGCCGGCAAGCTCAGCTTTGGGCTCTTCGGCAAGGGCGCCTCCCTCGTGTTCAAGGCCCTGTCAAGGTTTACGGGCGCCGGCTTTCTCGAAGACGTCGCCGAGTTTGTCTCCGGTATCAACGACCTCTTTGGCGGCTTCAAAGATCGCGCCGAAGAAGTCGCCGGCGCCCTTCGCAGCGACGAGGTGGCCTTTGTGGTGGTGACGAGCCCGGCGGCGATGGCTGTCGAAGAAGCGATCTACTTCATCGATCGCTTGGGCGACGCCTCGATGAGCAGCGACGCCGTCGTTTGCAACGGCATGCACGCGCTCTTGGCCGAACCTTCGACGAGCGATGAAGCCCAAGTGCAAGCGCTCCAGGAAGCCGGCCTGGCCAACGCCGAGACGCTTCAACCAAAGATTCGTCAGGCCCTGGACGACGAACGGCTTCGCGGCGTCGCCAACCGCATCGAAGCAGGCCGACTGCGCAACCACCTCGGAAAGGACGCTATCTTCGTCGAAGTGCCGCGCCTCGAAACCGACGTAAACGACCTAAAGAGCCTCGCACAGATCGCCGCTCACCTCACGGGTTGAATCGCGTAGGTCCACTAGCGGGCCGCTGAAAACCCCGCGGCGCACAAAGCGCGCCGCGGAGTTTTCAACGGCCTGCTAGCGAGCAAGCTGCGCGCCGAACGTGCCGAGATACGTCTCCCTTGCGCTTCCCTGCAGGTTCAGGTCGCTGTCAAAGGGGGACTCGACCACGGGAACGAGCACGAAGTCGTCGTCGTCCGCTTCGTTCGCGTTCGTGTTCCGCACGTTGAACGCCACGTCGCTGGCCCAAAGGTCGCGACGCACGAACACGGGCCACGCCGGATTGCCGCCCACGGTCATGAGGCCACGCTCGGCGGCACGCGAAAGGCTGTTGCGAAACTGGTAGATCGGAAACGCGCTCGCGCTGTCCGGAAAGGGCCGGTTTGCCGAGTTCTGAAAGACCGCCGCGTCGGTGCGTCCTTCGCTCGTTCGGCCGATTCGACTGTAGGAAAGCTCGATGGGTCCGGCGGAACTGCTGTCGTAGCTGCCGGCCGTTTGCGAAAAGAAACGCATCTCCGGCGACTGCGAATGGTCGAGATTTCGATGGCACATGAACATGCCTGTGGACTTGGCCAGCGCGGACCCGCGGCCGAACTGCGTATCGAACGAACGCGTGTGTTCTTCGAGCAGGTTGAAGGGCTTGGAGACGTAGAAGCCGTTCCAGTTGGGGCTGCCGCAACTGCCCGTCGAACGTACACCGTCGAAGCGTACGCGTGACACGAGGAAGAAGTGGCGCCAGTTGTCGCCGCCTGGGTTGGGCGTCCAGAAGACGCCGGCGTTTTCGCCCGCGGCGGTGTCGCAAACGTAGTTTTGAAAGGCGACCTCGAACCACGTGTTGCGGCTTCCGGCTCCATTCGCCGCATATTCGCGGGGACTGCTCGTGCCGGTCAGCCAAGCAAAGATGCGCGGGTTGTCCCGCGCCGTCGGCCCGGAGTCGAAGGTGATGCCGCCAAAGAAGGCGTCCGAGCCCGAAGGCCGGTCGCCTATCGCTCCCGAACGGTTCACCGCGATCGTCGTTTCGCGCATGTCAAAGACGACGTCTTCGCCCGGATAGCCGTAGTGCACGAGGGGCTTGTCGTCGCTGGCGAGCCGCCAGTTCGCGCCCGACACGTCGTTTGCTTCGTTGTTGACGGCCGCGTTGTGACGTCCGCCGCGGTAGAGTACCTGATAGCCGGAAAACGCTCGATCCTGCGGATCGCCGCGCCACCACGCTTCCACGGTCCGAAAGGGCGACTCGATGCTGCCATCGCCGCTCACGTCGCTGCCCGTCCGCGGATCGATGACAATCGTGCCCTCCTGGGTCACCTCGAGGGTCCACTCCACGTCGATCGCCGGGTGGTCGTCTTGAAAGTGCACGCGCACGTGCATCGCATACGTACCCTCAGACGGGCTCGCACAGCTCACGACGCCGTAGTCCGGACCGACCACCAGCTCATCGCCGTCTTCGACCAGGAACGAACCGACGGCGCACCCATCCGGCAGGTCCACGCTCTCAAAGTAGAAGGGCCAGCTGCCAAAGGCGACGCCGATCGGGATCCGGTAGGGAACGCCCGGATGGTGACGGCGGTGCTTTGCCCAGGCGGGCGTTTCGTCGTCGGGCCGGGGAAAGACCAGCACGGGGTCGACCTGTCGGGGCACGAAGTGCCCTTCGGGGAGCCGAAACTCCTCAAAGGGAAGCGGCATGCCGAGGTCCGGGTCCGTTCCAGCGTCGCCTCCATCGGGGCGCGCAGGAGCGTCCGCAGCGTCGTCCGCCGCCATGGCTCCGTCCATGGTCGGCTCGGTGTCCGTGCGCGAATCCGTGCCCATGCCCGCGTCATCTGGCGATGCATCCGGCAGGGCGACGTCCGTCGTGGGCGTCGAATCGTCTCCGCAAGCGAGCGAAAGGACCAGAAGCAGGCTCAGGCGGGCAAGGTGTCGCATCGCTTTCAGACTACAGAGCAAAGGTTCGTCCTCAATCCTGGTCTTCTAAGCTCGCCTTAGCCCGGCTCCGCGGACCCGCGCCGCCCCGTGCTACAACGCGCCCATGAGCGCAACCGTTGCCATCGTACTCGCCGCCGGCAAGGGCACCCGCATGCGGAGCGAGCTCCCCAAGGTGCTCCATCAAATCGCCGGCTGGTCCCTTGCCGAATGGTCCGTGAACGCCGCCCTAGAAGCCGGCGCCGATCGCTGTGTGGTGGTCGTCGGCCACGGCCGGGAGCGCGTCGAAGGAGTGCTGCGCGAACGCTTTGGCGATCGCGTGACCTTCGCGCTGCAGGAAGAACAGCTGGGCACGGGGCACGCCGTGCGCTGCGCCGTCGAGCAGCGTCTACAGCGTTTCGATGGTCGCGTGCTCGTGACCTACGGCGATTGCCCGCTCATTCAGGGGCCAACCCTGGCCCAGCTCCTTGCATCGGACGCACCCTGTGCGTTGCTGACTACGCACCGCGACGACCCAACGGGCTACGGCCGCATGGTGCGCAAAGACGGCCAAATCGCCGCCATCGTGGAGCACAAGGATGCAACGCCGGAGCAACGAGCGATTTGCGAAGTGAACCCCGGTCTCTACGCCTTTGACGGGGGCTTTCTCCAGCGTGCCCTCGAACAGCTCGACATGAACAACGCCCAAGGCGAGCTCTACCTCACGGACCTCGTCGCCATGGCCGAGCGCGTCGACGACTTCGTCGTGCCCATCGACGAAGTGCGCGGCATCAACGATCGCCGCGAACTTGCCGAATGCGGCGAACTCATGCGTCGCCGCATCGCTGAACGCTGGGCAAGCGCGGGTGCGGCCATCGAAGATCTAGGCGCCGTGTACATCGGCGCCGACTGCGAGGTGCAGCCCGACGCCCGCATCGACGCCGGCGTTCACCTTCGCGGAAAGACACGGATCGAAAGCGGTGCGCACGTGGACGTGGGCTGTGTGCTGCGTGACGTGCACGTAAGCGCTGGCGCGTACCTGCATCCCTACACCGTCGCAGCCGAGAGCCAAATCGGCGCAAAGGCGCAAGTCGGCCCGTTCACGCACCTGCGACCGAAGACAAACCTGGGCGAAGGCAGCAAGGTCGGCAACTTCTGCGAGACGAAGAAAACAAACCTCGGGAAGGGCAGCAAGGTCAACCACCTCGCCTACGTGGGCGACGGCGAAATCGGCGAAGGCGTGAACATCGGCGCTGGCGTGATCTTCTGCAACTACGACGGCGTCAAGAAGCACACGACGACGCTCGAAGACGGCGTCTTCATCGGGAGCGATAGCCAGCTGGTGGCGCCCATCACCGTCGGCCAGGGCGCCTACGTCGCCAGCGGATCCACGATCACGCGCGACGTGCCCGCCGATGCGCTGGCCCTTTCACGGACGAAGCAGGAAAACAAAGAGGGCTACGCTTCGCGGCTTCGCCGCCGCATGGAAGCGGCGAAGAAGAAGGCGTAGTGCCCAATCAATGGCTTCGCAGCGGCTCCGACTCCGCGTCGATGCACGCACCCCTTGTCACCAACCAGCGTTCACGCTGAGCTTCACGTCGAGCTCCTCACCAAACGGGAGCGTGCACTCCTTCTCCGCCCCTTCGAGCGATCGGATTGCTCTTCGTAGATCTCGCAGTAGTCGTCACAGTCTGCGGTATGCATCGCAAACGTGAGGGTGGTCCACCGCGGGAAGCGCGGTCGAACGCACGTGCATTGCGAAGAGGCCGTACCCCGGGCGTTTAGTTCAGTCCGGGGTTGCGCAACACCGCCGCATCTGCCTCAGCCATCAAGTCGCGGGCGCCGCGCTCGATGAGCCCATCGGCGATGCTCTCTCCGAGAGCGTGAGCCTCGGCAACTCGCTCGTCCTGCGTTCGCCCCTTCAAAAATACATCGCTGGAAGCATTGAGCGTGCGCCCTCCATCCGGTCCGCCCACGAGCCCCTGAAAGGAAAGGCGTGCTCCGTCGTCCCGCAGTCGCGCATGACCGGCAATCGTAGAGCGACAACTTCCCTGAAGGCGCCGAAGAAAGGCACGCTCCGCGGTCGTCACGATGCGCGTCGGCGCATGCTCGAGGGTTGCGAGGAGCTCCCGGAGCCCGCCTTCGGCGCGGCCTTCTAGCGCAAGCGTCCCTTGTCCCACAGCAGGCAAACACTGCTCCGTTGAAAGCACCTGATGGGCGCGTCCTTCGAGGAGTCCCAGCCGCTTGAGGCCGGCTGCGGCGAGCACGATCGCGTCGTACTCGCCTTCATCGAGCTTGCGAAGTCGCGTATCGACGTTTCCGCGAAGCGTGGCAAACGCCAGATCCGGTCGATGAACGCGAAGCTGCGACGTGCGCCGTAGGGAAGTTGTTCCGACGCGGGCGCCGGCCGTCAGCTCCATCAAGCCTTCACCGCTTCGGGTCAGAAGAACATCACGTGGATCTTCCCGCTCCGGGAGGCAGAGCAGATCGCACCCCTCCGCCAGGTCAACATCGCCCGGTACGTCTTTGAGCGAGTGCACGGCCAGCTCGGCTTCGCCACGAACAACATAGCCTTCCACCTCGGATACAAAGAGCGCCTTGCCGCCCACTTCGTAGAGCGGCCGGTCCTGCACGCGATCTCCCTTCGTGACCACATGAATCTCTTCGACCTCAAGGTCCGGGTGGGCCTCCTTGAGGCGCGCCGCGACGTGGCGGGTCTGCCAAAGGGCGAGCTGACTCTTCCGGGTCGCAATGCGCAGCTTCATGGCGCGGCAGCGTACTACGATGGCCTGCCACCCGCATCCTGTCGTTTTACGCGACACCCCGGATGCGCGCTCCTGCATCGATCGGCGGGCCGGAAGACACGCGAACGCGCGGGGACGCTTAGCCCTTCTTCAGGACCGGCGTTGCGCTTGGTTGCGGCTGCGCTTCTTCTTCGTCCGTACCGTCCAGCTCAAAGAGGCGGCGACTCGCGGATATCAGCGCAGGATCGCGGTCGCGCTTCAGTGCTGTGAGTGGCTGATGAAGGAGCTTGTTCACGAGCGCCCTTTCCATCCGCTCGAGCGCCTTCCGATCCGTATCGCTCACGTCCATGCGGCCAAGGGTGCGCTCGAGTTCCGCGTGCACGATCTCTGAGAATCGGTCGCGCATGCCCACGATCGTGGGCGTGAGCTCGAGCGAACGACGCCAAGTCTCAAACTCCTCGACCTCCACTTCAACGATTCGCTCGGCCGCTTCGGCGGCCTTGTGGCGATGCGCGAGGTTTTCCTCGGCGACCTGCTGAAGATCGTCGACGTCGTAGAGAAAGACATTGCTCATCTTGCCGACGCGCGGGTCCACGTCACGGGGCACGGCAATGTCGATCAAAAAGAGAGGCTTGAAGCGTCGGGCGCGGGTGACGCCCTTCATCAGCGTTTCCGTGAGGATCGGGCGCTTGCTCGCCGTGGTGCTGATCACGACATCGGCGTGGGCCAGTTCGGACGCGAGCGCTTCGTATTCGCGCGCTTCGCCTCCGCAGGCTTTGGCGACGGCCTTGGCCTTTTCGGGCGAGCGATTAATGACGCGAAGGGAGGCGCCCGTACCGGCGAGGCTCTTGGCGGCTGCTTCGCCCATTTCACCAGCGCCGATAAGCACCACGCGGCGCGCCGTTAGCTCGCCGAAGATCTTCTTCGCCAGGGCCGTCGCAATCGAGCTGACGCTTACGGTGCCTTCGGCGATCGACGTCTCGGAGCGAACGCGCTTCGCCACGGCGAAGGCGCGCGAGAACCAGCGATCGAGGAGCGTGCCCACGGCGCCCTGACGGTGGGCGATGTCGTAGGCTTCCTTGATCTGCCCGAGGATCTGCGGCTCGCCCACGACGAGCGAATCGAGGCTCGAAGCGACGCGAAAGGCGTGCCGGACGGCGTCGCGGCCCGACCGCGTGTAGAGCACATCGCCAACGGGCACGTCCGGCGCCCGCGCCAAGAGCAGCTCGCGCACGTGACTTTCCGCTTCGGCGACGGCGTCGGCGTGGGCGTAGAACTCCACTCGGTTGCACGTCGAGAGCACCACCCCTTCGCGCAGCGGACCGCCGCGAAGGGCCCCAAGGAGCTCGCGAAGCGCGTCGCCTTCCACAGCGAGACGCTCACGCACGGCGAGCTCGGCCGTGTGGTGGCTAACGCCCACGACGCAGAGATCGCTCACGCACCGCCTCCACGAAGCATGTAGCCGAGCAGCACCGCCGCCGACGAAAGGAAGCCGAGAATCGTGCCGAAGGCGGCGCGCCGGCCGCGCCATCCACCGGCCACGCGAAGCACCAGCACGAGCGCGAAGAGCACCCACGACACGATCGCAAAGACATGTGTTGGCGCGAGCGGGGGCGCGTCGGGACGAATGCGCAAGGTCCAGAAGGCGCCGGTGATGATGCCGAGCGTGAGGAGCGGAAAGCCCACGCTCACCGAGCGAAAGCCAAACATGTCGAGCACGTCCAACGGCGGCAAGCGTTGAAAGAGTCCACCGAGCCGCTTTTGCCGCAGCAGGCGCTCTTGCAGGACGTATCCCATGGCCGCCGCAAAGGCGAGGGCGAAGGCCACGATGCCGAGCAGGCTCACGCCGACGTGCACGGGCAAGAGCGCCGAGCGAACCTCCGGCGACACTTCGGACACGCTGCGGCCCAGGCCCGAACCCAAGAAGAAGAGCAGCGTAACCGGCGAGAGAAAGGCCCCGAGCACGCCGATGGCCGGTCGACGAAGCAGGGCGATCAGAAAGGCGACAACGACACCGAGCGAAATGAACGTGAGCGTTTGGTGAATGACCGGCATCGCCGGCGTGGCGTCGTTGAAGCGGTCAACGGCCAGGTAGGTCATGTGCGCGACGACGGAGACGAGCAGCACGCTGCGCGCGCTGCGACTTGCGCGGGCCGCGGCAGTCGTGCCCTCGGTGCCGCGAAAGAGGGCGACGAGGTAAAGCGCGCTCGTGACGGAGTAGAGCACCGCCGTCGCGATGAAGAGCATGGACGTGGTGGCCATCGGCCTCGTGCCCCCTTAGCCCTTCTCTCCGAAGAGCGCGGCGATGTCGTCCGCGAGCGTTTCCTCACTGCCGCCCGCCTCCGGCTCACCGATGAAGCCCTCGACCACCTCGTAGGCCGTGTCGCCCCAGATCACCGAATCGGACACGTGCTCGCCCCCCGCTTCCGCCAGTACCTCCACGTCCTTCACGCGGCCGAGCACGTCGTGCGGATCGCCCGTTTCCGTCACGTCGGCCACAAAATGCACCGCCGACTTCAGACGAAACTTTCGCTCCGTGCCCAGGAGCGACATGACGTCGCCCTCGACCGTCACCCGTTCGTCGACGAGCCACATGTCGAGGGTCTCCTGGGACAGAAAGAGGCGATCACGGCTCACGGGCGCAGTCTAGCACCATCTCCCTGCCAATGAAGGCGAAGCGAGCATGCGAAAAAATGGGCGCGAAATCCGCCGTCCCTAGTCCACGAACAAGTGGACCTTTGAAGAGGTCGCTGGTCGTGGTCGAGAGTATTTTCGCGGAGCCAACGTGGCGCCTCGCGTTGCCTATGAAACGCTCCGCTGGGGTCAAGCATCCCCAAGCGCTCGCGCTCACGCCCACGAATGGCGCGCTACGCATGTGCACTGGCGTCCGGCGCACCTTTCTGCACAGCACGCGCCTTGGCACGGGCTGTGCTCAGTCGTTGCGCATGATGCGCCGACCTTCTGACCTTCTTTCATGCACCCTTCTTCTCGCGCTGGTCGGATGCACCGGCACGGCAGCCGATGAACCCGCCGACGCCATCGACGATTGCGCCCTCTGCTTTGGCAAAGCCGATGCCCATGGCGTTGAGCGGGGCAGTTACCTCGCACTGGCCATTCTCGAAGTCGTGAACACCCTCGACTTCGCGGCGCTCGATGACGAAGTCCCACTCAACCGGCTCGCGACCGAGGGCATCGTCGACTTTCGCACGGCCAACGGTCCGTTTACGACGATCGATCAACTCGATACGGCACGTTATGTGGGTGCGAGCGCCTTTCAGGCGCTGGCCGACTACGCCGAACGCGAAGGCCTAATTCCCTTCTGCGGCGATGGCCTCCTGCAGGCCCGGCTGGAAGACTGCGACGACGGCAATACGGACGACGGCGACGCATGCCCTGCGACGTGCCGCACGGAGATGGACGCCTACCTGATTCGCGGGGCGGACATCGAGTCGGACTACGCCGATCCTGGCGCGACGTATTTTCCCTGGCGCTCCTTGTCGGACCTGCGCTGGCTCAACTTCGAAGCCTTGGCCCTTGCGGGCCGAGCCGATGGCATCGCAGCAACGAGCCCTTCGAACGGCTTTCTCGAGATCGACGAACTCGAAGTCCTTTCGAGCGAACCGTTCCTCAGCTCGCTCTTTGAAGACGAGCGGGCGCAGCTTGGGGCGATCTGGGATTCGATGAAGATCGACCTCGGGGGCGCCGTGGAAGTGGCCGACGTCCCCGAACCGGTCGCTCTCGGCGTCGAGAACATCTCCGAGCGCCCGAGCGCGCTGGTCGCCGGCCCGATCAACGTACGTGAAAGCTGGGGTCCGCGGGACGCCGAATATATCGCCAACGCGCGCCTTCAACAGCTGCCGGAGCTCAACGCCGACGGCAACCCCGACACCGCGTCAATGACGGACGTGGAAGCCGGATTGGACCGATACCGCGGCGTGTTTACGGGTACCGAACTGCAGGCCCTTGAGCGCATTCGTCGAGAGATTCAGCGCCGAGCCCGCTCGAACGGACGTGCCGCGAGCATCGTGCCGGAGCCCGCACCCGAGACGGACACGGAACTTGGCGGCTTTGGCGACGCGGACAGCCTCTCACGCGTCTCTTTTCACCTGATCCGCGAACTGAGAATTTCCGGCGCGATGAACATCCGACAGCAGTCACAACCAGATGGTGCCGGCGGACGCACGCTCGTTGCCTACCCACACCGAGGGAACGCGCGGTTGCGTATGCGCCGTGTGCACCGTACCGAGCTTCGCTTTAGTCAGGGGAGCCGACTGCTTCTCACGCAGCTCACGCGTTCGCCGCGCTCGGGGCGTCGCGTCGAAGCGTCTGGGCCGATCGACCTCGACGCAGGCGTGTATCTCGTTGAGGTCTGGCGCCAGGGCCGTGAAAGCATGGTGCGACGGGCACACAGTCTCATGCGCCTGCCTCAGCTGGAGACACTTCGCGACGAAACGGTGTCCCTCGACGACCGAGTCCTCCATGCCCTCGAGCTGGAGGACGGAACGCCGCTCTACCCAAACTTGGACAGTTCACGCGATCGGGACGCAACGTCGAGCCGCGCGACGTACGAGACCAACTACGTCCGAACGTCCGGTCCCAATGACGACATCATGGAACGTATGACGAGCCCGTTCAGCGCCGGCCACTACCGGTACGACGACGGCAGCGAACGTTTTCTCGACCTCTATGTGTACCCAAAGGGCGCCGTCGAACTTTCGATGGCGGAAACCCCATCCAACTTCTTCACGCTTACCGACGACTACTACACCCTTCGGCCTGACGACGGCCACGTATGGGCTCGCCTCAAGCTCCAGCTCCGCTTCGGCACGAACTATGAAGTGCGAATCGTCGGCACATATCCGAACTCCGGTCGCACGAGCACTCTCGTGAGGATGTCCGAGTACTCCAACCGCAACTACGACTCGATCACCTACTTGGAATAGTCGTCCTAAAGTGGTGCCGAAGCCACCGAGGTGGCGATGCCCGAAGAGCAGCTTCTGGGCGGAGACCCCCTCAACGCGATCAACGTCAACCTTCGGCCCGGTCACTCCGGTGCCGCGCGTATCGCGGCGACGGTTCGGGCGGCGTCGGAAGAGTCGAAGCAGCGCCTTCGGACGGTCCAGGATGCGCACCCGCTCGCTCACCTTCTGCTGAGCGGGAAGCAGATCGTCACTTCCAACGCCAGCCATCCAGCCACCGCGCCTTCCTACCCATTCGATGCGCTACTTATTCGTGAGGACAGCTACTCGGACGCGATGTGGACGGTGCTCCAGCACTGCGAGCAGGGCCGTCATTCGAGCGAGATCGCTGGCTATTGGCCAAGCCGAGCGAACACTCCGTCTGCTGGTATGCGGCCGGACCAGGTATCCGCCGACTCATCACCGTCGAAGCCGATTCGGTGGTCGATTGGGGCAGCTACGACGAGAGTCTTGAGGCGCTCATCACGGCCGTGCGCGCGGACGAATAAGCCAACGTTTGCGGGAGCGGCGACTCTCGGCACGTCAGCGAACAGCCCGTGGGGGTGTACGTGCACTGTCACGTACACCCCTCGAAGCGCGTTTCACGGGACGGATCCGCCGGAAACCTTGAGTTTGGCATGGCATGCGTCGTGCTCAAGGCGCTGCGGACTTCTGCTCTGGATCGATCATGCCCTCCTTAGTACGCCTGCCTCGATGCGCCTTCTTCCTCGCCCTCGCTTCCCTGCTTGGCTGCGGCAGCGAGAGCGCTCCCGCGGACCCTTGCCTCACGCCCGGCGCCACCGAAACGGTTCGCTGCGGCGCATGCGGCACCCTCGAGCGCTTCTGCGCCGCCGACGGCCAGTGGGTGCCCGGCGCTTGCATCGAACCCACGGATGCCTGCGAGCCGGGCGCCATCGAAGAAGTCGCGTGCGGCGCGTGCGGCGTGCAGTCGGCGCGCTGCACCGAGAGCTGCGAATGGGAGGCGACAGGCGCCTGCTCGGACGAAGGCGTTTGCATGCCGGGCTCACGAGCCCGCGACCGCGGCAGCTGCGGCGCGGGCCAAGTGCAGGACGTGGTCTGCAACGATCGCTGCAACTTCGAGCCCGACGGTGCGTGCGAATCGAACGAGTGCAACTCGCCCGGTATGATCGAGACCGTTGCCTGCGGTAGCTGCGGAACGACGGACCGCTTCTGCAGCGCCCCCGGCGTCTGGGAGTTTGGCGAGTGCAGCGAACCGGCCGGTGCGTGCGTGCCCGGGACGGAGGTGACCGAGTCCTGCGGCATGTGCGGTACGCGCACGCAGCGGTGCAACACCGAGTGCACCCTCGAAGAAGCCGTCTGCGAAGACGAAGGCGTGTGTGAGCCAGGTTCGTTGCTCACCACCGGCGAAGGCTGCGGGGCGGGCCAGACCCGTGTGCTTCAGTGCACGGACGGCTGCGAGTACGACGAGCTCGAAGGCTGCACGGACGACGTCGTCGCTTGCGAGCCTTCCTGTGCAGCCGGCGAGCGCTGCCGCGCCGACGGCGTGTGCCGCTGCGGCACCGGGCCCGCGTGCGGCTCCGGCGAGCAATGCATCGGCGGTCGATGCGAAGACGATGAACCCGTCTTGACCGATTGCTCCGTCGTGCCCGATCGCGGCTGCCCTTCCGGTCAGACCTGTCTTGCCGGGGGTCCGGGCGCTACACTTTGCCGCGACGTGGGCAGCACGCGCGAAGGAGAGGCGTGCGAAGCCAACCTCGACTGCCGGGCAGGCCTCGTGTGCGTTGGAACGGCATCACCGATCTGCCGCCGTTACTGCGACACGAGCGACGATTGCACCACCGGGTCCTTCTGCGAGCTCAGTATCTTCATCGACGAACAACCCGTCGCCGGCGTCTGCACGATTCGCTGCAATCCGCTCAACAACGGCGGCTGCAGTGCCGGACTCGCCTGCCGCCCCGCCGCGGGCTCAATCGACAACTACGTCGACTGCCGGGAAGGTCAAGGCGATCCCGGTCTGCCCGTTTGCGTGACGTCCGACATGTGCCCCGCCACCCAAGGCTGCACCTCGGAAACCGGCGGCGGGGGCGCCTTTCCGACCTGCGGATCGTACTGCCGGGTGGGCGAGGACGAGTGTGCGACGGGCCCGTGCACCGGCTTCGTGACAGTGGACGCCGTCGAGTACGGCCTTTGCGCGTCGGATTTCCCGTTCCCGTTCTGAAGGCCCGCCCACCGAAACGTCGCGGACCGCTCTTTCGCACGTCGCCGCTGTGGAGGACGCCGACGTGATCCCCGATACATGTTCCGAACGTCGTTGAGGGAAATGGCTTCGTAATGATGCTCGCTACGCCCGGTCCTTTCCGTAGACGCAGAAACGCGGAGCTTCGATGGGAAGCTCCGCGTTTCTTTATGCCCTGGGGCACGCTCTCTTCAAAGGCGGGCTAGGGCGTGTCTTCAAACTCGCGCGTGTGGGTTCGTGGCCCGCTCGTCGGCGAGTTTGCGTCTGTGAGGCGAAGGAATCCCCGGCGGATTTCAAGCCGAAGAGATGGCGAAATCGACGATGAGCGGGGCGTGAAGGCGCATGCGCGAGTTTGAAGAGACGCCCTAGAGCGCGCGCTTGA
>JBCCRV010000062.1:0-17868 GCA_039201085.1 Myxococcota bacterium
CACAACCTCTTCGCCGCCGTTGATCTCAAGAATCACTGCGACCTTGGGATCCGCGCATCGCATCGGGACTTCGGGAACGCCCACGATCGAGAGGTCGTTCCATTGGCTAAACGTCCGCGCGAAGGGCGCGAAACTCTCACAGAACGCCTCCGCCGTCGTGGTCTCCGCAAACACGAGTCGATGCTCGGCGCCCTGTGTTTTCAACCAAAGCGATTCCTCACTCAGGCGAAGCTCCGATTCCCCGCCGTCATCGACGAACCACAGGTGTTGTTCCGCGTACCGATGACGGAAGTACGCCCCCTCAGCACCGAACGCCTGGAGGGAAACGCGTTGACCGGATTCATCGGCCTGCAGTTCATACCGTAGCGTTCCTTCGGGCGTGTGGTAGCGGCACGTGCCCACGGGGCGCCCGTCGTCGTCCATGCGACCCACGAACCAATAGTTGGCATCGCCGACAAGGAGAACCGCACCTTCTACCGGAGCGGGCGGCGACTCACCACTCCTCGAAAGCTCGACGCCGTTCGCATCGAAGAACCGTTCATTTGCGATCGCATACGTTCCTTTTTTCGCGTCGACGTCGGTGAGCTCGAACGTCACCTTGGAGGTTTCGTTCGAAGGGAAGCGAGGAAATCCGTCTCCTTCGGGAGCCGCTTCGGCGGTTCTGTACCGAACGGCCTCGCCCGTTCCCTTTGGGAAGTTGATACTTGCGTTGCCGCACGCGTGGTAGCGATAGCATCTGGTGTATGCGCCTTCATCGATGTTCGAAATGAGGATCTTCACGCCCTGCGAATCCCAAACCGTCTCCTGACTCTTCGTGCGAAGGCGCCAGTTTCCATTGCTCAGCTGCTCCGCCTCTTCCGACACGCCCTTGGGTCGTTCGCTCATCGTTGTCTCCTTCCGAGTGATATCCCTGCCTCAGCAAGGTGCGTGCCTCGCTGAGGTGGGCTGTTCTATCGGAAAGAGGCGAGTCGGTCGCGCAAGTCTTGCGCAATCGAGCAAGTATCCTCAACTCGCTATCGTTCGCTTAGACGCGCGCCGATCGCAGGTCGCCGCGTTCTATCAGGGCGTCGTAGCGCGCGAAGAGATCGGCGAAGTGTTCGTCCAACGTGCGAAGGCGCTTGGCTCGCGCAGCCGCTCGAAGTGTTTGCGGATCGCGCGCAAGAAGCCGTTCGACCGCGCGGGCGCAATCCGCCGCATCGCCCGGTTCATACACCTCGGCGTAGGTCGGCTCGGCCAAGTCGGCGGCGCCGCCTACGTTCGGAACGACCACGGGCAGACCAGCGGCAAGCGCTTCGGCGACGACCAGCCCGTAGGTTTCGGCGGCGCCACCGTGCAAGAAGGCGTCGCCCGCTTCGAGGGCCGCGTCAAGCTCCTCCATGGAGTTGGTGTAGCCCGCTACGTGAACGCCTTTGGGAGCGACGCGCTCGACGAAGCGGCGCATCGGTCCGTCGCCAAAGAGCACGAGGCCCAAGGGTCGACTTCGGCGCGCACGGAGCATTTCGAACGCGCGAAAGACCGTGCCCAGGCGCTTTTCCGGATGATGACGGCTGATGGCGATGAGCAGCTCGCCCCGCTCACCCGCTCCGGTCTTTGCCAGCCAATGGGCGCGCGCATCAGCGCCGGGGATTCGCGTTCGCTGCGGCGCCCCGAAGGGCACGCTGAGCGTTCGCTCGATGCGGTGACGCTTCAGCCGCTCGCCCAGCCAATCGCCCGCAACCACGGTGGCGTCGAAGCGCTTCGAAAGGCGGCGCAAATAGCTCCAGTAGGGCATGCACAGGCCGTCCAGACGCTCACGGGAGAGGAATCGGTCGAAGAGCGTATGGGGGTACACGGCGACCGGATCCTGGTGGTAGACGAGCGCCCGCTTTGCCTTGCCCGGATAGGTCGCGGCGAACCACCCAGCGGACCACACGCTGGAACCTTCGATCACATCCGGCGCGCAGCGGCGAATGTGGCGATGCACCAGCGCCCGGCGATGAAGCACGTAGTAGCGCGGGTCCAGTGGCATCGGCGGTCCAGCGACCCACTGGACGGCGCCGCCGGGACGCGCCTCGCGCCGCGTTTCCGGCCCCGGTGCGATGACCGTGAGATGAACGCCGTGCCGCTCGGCCGCTTCCAGCTTCTGGTCCGTATAGCGCTTCACCCCGCCGCCGCGGAGCGCGTAGAACTCGGACACGTCGACGATTCGAAGTGTGCGGCTTTTGCGCCGGGCGTGGTGAAGCGCATACGCCAAGGAGGTCGAAGGAGTGGTGATCACTGCGGGTTTCAGGTCCATGGGTGCGTGAGGCGCAAAGACCGTGCCGCCCCGGAAGCTGGACAAGAGCGCAAGACCGAGCGCCGTTTCGATCGGGCCCATCGATAGGCTCCGCCTATGCCACGATTCGTCCAGCCATTACTTCTGGCGTCGGGGCCATCGAGCGCCTAGAAGGTGCGCTATGAAGGACGAAGCGATCGGGTATCTCTTCCTCGCGGTGGTACTCATTGGAGTGGGGCTTTTCCTCTACTACGACCACCGGGCCCCCGACGAAGCGGCGCGCTACGCAGGGCCCCTCGAAGCCCTTCCCACCCTTGCGGACCTCGACGTCAACATGGACAAGGTCGCCCTCGGTCGGCGCCTCTACCATGACGGCATTCTCTCGGGCGACGGATCGGTGAGCTGCGCCAGCTGCCACAGCCTCGACCACGGCGGCGCCGAGCCGCGCCGCACGTCTTTCGGCATGGGCAACGCCGTCGGCCCGATCAACTCGCCGACGACGTTGAATGCGTGGAACCATGTGGCCCAGTTCTGGGACGGCCGCGCCGGGGACCTGCAGGAGCAGGCCGGAGGCCCCGTGGAAAACCCCGGTGAAATGGCCGCGACCTTCGCCGTTGTGATTCCCCGCATTTCTGAAGACCCGTGGTACGCCGAGCGCTTCACGAGCATCTATGGCCATCAGGGCATCTCGAAGGAGACGATTACCGACGCCATCGCCGAGTATGAGCGGTCGCTTTTGACGCCCGCACCCTTCGACGCGTACCTCGCGGGCGACGACGAGGCGATCAGCGAAGAAGCCCTCGCCGGCTACCAGCTCTTTGCAGAGGTGGGCTGCGTGGCGTGCCACCAGGGTCCCGCTGTTGGCGGCACGATGTTTCAGAAGATGGGCGTCGTGAACAACTACTTCGAGCGCCGCGGCGGCGAGCTAACGGCCGCAGACAACGGCCGCATGAACCACACCGGCCGCGAGTCGGACCGGCACTTCTTCAAGGTGCCCACGCTGCGGAACATTGCGGTCACCGCCCCCTACTTTCACGACGGCAGCGAAGATGAGCTCGCTGGCGCCGTTCGCACGATGGCCTACGTTCAGCTTGGACGCGAGCTCGAGGACAGCGACGTGCAGCAGCTGGTGGCGTTCCTCGAGTCGCTCACGGGCGAGCTTCCCGAGCACGCGCGCGTGCCCGCCGACGAAATGCCACCGGAACGCGCGTACGCGACCCCCCTTCCGTACGATCTTCGCATCGCGAAGGGCGGCGAAGACGGTACCTTCTACCTCACCGGGTCGATCGACCCCGCGATGCGCGACGGCGTCGTGTCCCGCGTGTCGTCGGTCGTGCGCGGTGTGAACACGGACGGCCTCACGCTCGACGAGGGCCGCACCTTCGAAATCCCCGAGAGCTTCGAAGGCGCCCTGCGCTCCTTCGTGGGCGCAAGCGAGAACCTTTCGCAGGCGCGCGTGGACTTCGCCTTTGAGAGCGGCGCGATGAGCGTCGCCGGCGAATGCCCCGAAGGCGATGTGGAAGCGGCCCTCGCAGCTTTTGCGAACGCCCCCGAGGGCTTCACCATCGACGGCGCAAACGTATACGGCGCGGAAAGCGCCGCAGCCTGCGACGCGGAACTCGCCGCCCTTCAGGCCGAGTCGCGCATCGAGTTCGAGACCGGCTCGGCGCGCATTCAGAGCGAAAGCCTCGCGATCATCAACCATGTGCCCGATTTCGTGTCACGCTGTCCCGACTCGCTTCGAATCGTCGTTGAGGGCCATACGGACAACGTCGGCGACCCGGGCGACAACCTCGGCCTGAGCCGCCGGCGCGCCGCCGCCATTGTGGATGCGCTCGTGAGCGTCGGCGTGGCGCCGACGCGCGTTCGCTCCGTCGGCTATGGCGAGACCCGCCCCCGCGGCGACAACGCCACGCCCGAAGGGCGGGCCGAGAACCGCCGCATCGAGCTTCACCTCGACCGCGAGTTCATGCCCCGCTCTTGAACGGTCGATCCCCCGACGAGCCCCTTGCCTTCGCCGTGATTGGCGCCGGCTTTGCCGGCGTGGGCATGGCGATCGGCCTACTCGACGAGGGCGAGTCGAACTTTCTGGTCTTTGAGCGCTCAGACCGCCTCGGCGGCACATGGCGCGACAACACCTATCCGGGCTGCGGATGCGACGTTCCTTCCCACCTCTACTCGTACAGCTTCGAGCCGAACGCAAACTGGAGCCGCGTCTACTCATCCGCGTCCGAGATCCTCGCCTACCTCGAGTACTGCGCCGCGAAGTACAGCGTGCTGCCGCACATTCGCTTTCGCTGCGGCGTGCATTCGGCGCACTTTGACAGCGAAGTCTGGGCGTTGGAGACGGACCAGGGCACCCACTACGCGCGCTACCTCGTCGGCGCGACGGGACCGCTAGCCGTGCCGTCGATGCCGGCGATCAAGGGCCGCGATTCGTTTGCGGGACCGGCGTTTCATTCCGCGCGCTGGGATCACTCAGTGCAGCTCGCCGGCAAGCGCGTCGGGGTGATCGGCACGGGCGCGAGCGCGATTCAGCTCATTCCCGAAGTCGCGAAGGTCGCGAAGGAAGTGCACGTCTTTCAACGCACGCCCGCGTGGGTCATGCCGCGGCCGGACCGCGCGTACACGGCGCGCGAGAAGCGCGCCTTCGAGCGCTTTCCAACGCTCCACCGCGCGTACCGAAATGCAATCTACTGGGCGATGGAGTCGCAGGCCCTAGCGCTTGTCTCACAGCGCTCCCTGCTTCGCTTCGTCAAAACGATCAGCAAGCACAACGTCGCCAAGGCCATCGACGATCCGGTGCTGCAGCGGAGGGTGACGCCGGACTACGAACCGGGCTGCAAACGCATTCTAATTTCAAACGACTACTACCCGGCCCTCGCCAAGCGTCACGTTCACGTGCGGGGTGCGCCCGATGCCATCGAGCCCGAAGGCGTGCGCGAAGACGGCACCTTCACGCCGCTCGACGCGCTCGTCTACAGCACGGGGTTCAAGGCCACGGAGTTCCTGCATGGGCTCGAGGTGGTCAACGCCGAAGGCACCAGCCTCAATGGCCACTGGGCGCAGAACATCGAAGCCTACTTCGGCCTCTGCGTCGCAGGCTTTTCGAACCTCTTCATGTTGATCAGACCGAACACCACCCTCGGCCACAACTCGATGATCTTCATGATCGAAGCGCAGGTGCATTGGATTCGGCAGGCCTATCGCTTTGCAAAGCGGCGCGGACTTCGCCGCCTCGGCGTAAAGGACGCTGCCGAGCGTGCCTTCAACCGTTCGCTGCGAAAGCGTCTCGGCGCCAGCGTGTGGTCGAGCGGCTGCCAAAGCTGGTACCTCGATGAACGCCAGCAAAACTTCAGCATCTGGCCGAGCTACACGGTGGAATACTGGCTTCGCACCCGGCGATTTCAGCCCGAAGACTTTCACCTCGCGTGACAACTGCAAGCGCTTCGGCTGCCAAACAGACCACGCGATTTGCAGGCGCAGCACGCAGTCTCCGTCGCCGATCGCTCGGCGATGTTCGCGCGAGGGCCGGCTTCACTGGCGCGCCGTGCTTCGCCGTTGCAACGTACGGCCGTGCGCACGGCGATCTTGGTCTTGGGGCTCCATCTGTTCGCCTGCGGCAACGGCGGGGAAACCCTGACCTTCGACGTGCGCGTCGTGAATGCGCAGGGGCAGAGCCCTTTTGCCGGGCAGGCTTTTGAGCAGCTGGAGATCGAAGTCGCCCAGCAGGGCGCGGAGGTGGTGCGCTTTTCCGGCGATGCGCTGGATTTCGATTTCGGCGCCATCGTTCGCTCGCCGGCGGCGCAAACGCGTTTGCGCCTTCGGCTCTTGCAAACGGGCGGCCCGACCTTCGTCGGTTCGGTTCCACCCTTCTCGCCGCTGGCGTCGATGGGCGGCCTAGACCTGGTGGTGGGCGCGGCCGGTTCGTGCGTCGAGCTTCCAGCGCTTCGGGCGAACGCCGGCGCGAGCGTGGTCCGCCTTGGTACGTTCGCCCTCGTCGCCGAAGCAAACGGCGCCCTCGTCGCGTGGGATCTGCTCACGATGGATGACTTGCCGCTGACGCTGGACCTCGGCGGCCCCGGTCAGATCGTCGGGCTTGGCGATCGAGAGGTGGTTCTTCTCGGCGTACGCACGGAGATCTTCAACCTCGAGCTGGGCGAAACCCGGCCCGTGGCCTTGCACGCCGGCGCCGGCGCCGAGAGCGCGGCGCTTCGCCTTTCAACGGGCGAGGCGCTCATCGTTGGCCCCGGTCCGGCCTACTCGATCGTGACGCCCGCCGGCGAAGTGCGCATGGGAACGCTGCAGAGCGCGCATGCGCGAGCCGCCCTCGTCGAAACGAGCGCGGGACTGTTTGTTGCCGGCCCGGGCGAGCCCTTTGTGGAAACGATCGAGTCGGACCTGGAGCTTTCGCTCGCGCTGCCCTTTGGCGAGACGCCCGTCGATGCGATGCCCCTTTCGTCCGATTTTCTGCTGGTGGCGGACGACGGCGAAAGCGTGCGCGTTCGCTGCGCCGCAAGCTGCGCAGTGGAGGACCATCCCGCCCTGCCGAGCGGACGCTCCTTTGGCGAGCTTCGCGCGGGCGACGAGCTCGGGCGCATCGACAACGAAGGCGTTCTTCGCGGCCTTTCGAGCGGCGTGTCTGCGCCGGTCACCGGCGCCTTTGCGCTCGAGAGTGAAATGGTCTTTGGGATCGGCAGCACGGGCTCTTTCATCTGCTTTCCAAACGACCTTGCCCCGCTGTGAGCAGAAGCGTACTCGCCGTTGACGGGAGCGCCTTGGCCAAAGGATAGTTCGATCCCGTGCTGCGCCGTTTGGACAAATACGAACTCCTAGAGGAGATCGGGCACGGCGGCATGGCAACCGTCTACCGGGCGCGGGACACGCGCCTCGAGCGCGACGTCGCCATCAAGGTGCTGCATCCGCACCTGCAAAAGACACCGGAAGCGCGCCAGCGCTTCACGCGCGAAGCGAAGAGCGTCGCCAAGCTTCGCCATGACCGGATCATGGAGATCCACGACTACAGCGGCGAAGGCGACGGCGAGTCGTACATCGCGGCTGAGCTGCTGACCGGTCCGACCCTCAAGAAGTTCATCGAAGACGGCGGCGGCCTTCCGGCTGAGGTGGCCGCCGCCTTCACGGTGCAGATCGCCGAGGCCCTCGACGCGGCCCACCAAGCGAAGATCGTGCACCGCGACGTCAAGCCCGAGAACGTCCTCCTGCACGAAGGCCGGGGCGTGAAGCTCACGGACTTTGGCATCGCCCAGATGGTCGACTCCCAGTCGATGACGGCGACGGGCCAGATCCTCGGCTCGCCCGGTCATATGGCGCCCGAGCAGGTCGCCGGCGAAGTCGACGAACGCAGCGACCTCTTTTCCCTTGGCACGGTCCTCTACTACCTCGCGACCGGTAAGCTTCCTTTCACGGGCCGCAATCCGCATCAGGTCATCAAACGCATCGTCGACGGCGAATACCCCCCGCCACTCCGGCTCGCACCCGCCATGGGCAGCGACCTTGCGGCGATCATCGATCGCTGCTTGCGCGTCGATCCGGCCGAGCGTTTGCAAACGGCGGACGAGGTCGTCGGCGCCCTTCGACGCTTTCTCCTCGGCCTTGATATTGAGGACTCGGACGCGCTCGTGCGCGAGTACTTGAACGACACGGAGGCAACGACTGCGCGCCTCCGCGAAAACGCCATCGCCGTGCTCCTGACCCGGGCGCGCCAGCACGTAAGTGCGCGCGACCGGGCCGCCGCCCTTCCCGTGCTCAACCGAATCTTGGCGCTGCAGGACGGTCATGTGGAAGCGCTGGCCCTCGTCGAGAAACTGGCCAACGTCGATGGTCGGCGCCGGATCGCCGTGGCCGCGCTGGCGGCGCTGGGAGTGCTGGGGGTGGCCACCGCCTTCGCATGGCCCGACGCCGGTTCGGGCGACGCGGTTCGAAGCGCGGACGCCGGCGTGCCCGACGCGGCCGTTGCGCTGGATGCGTCGCCGAATGCGTCGCCGGACGCATCCCCTTCGGTCGATGCGGCCGTGGAAGCGGCCGAAGAGCCGGCGCCGGAGCCCGCCGATGCGTCGCGCGAAGGGCGCCGGCCGCGCCGCGACGTGCCCCGCGGGCCGCGCGAAGTGCGCTTCGTGTTTACGCCGCGGAACGTGTCGATCAGCGTCGACGGCGCCGCATTTCGCGCCTTTGGTCCTGGCTTTCGCTCGATCGAACTTCCGCCCGGACGCCACCGCTTTCGCGTGCAGGGCGCGGCGGGCTGCTGCGAAGACCTCGACTTCGTCGAAACGATTCCCGCGGGCCGCGAGCCCTTCAACTTGGCCCGCACGCTGCAGTACAAGCGGGCGAGCTTGCTCGTTCGCCTTCCCGAGGACCGGCTGCCCGCGCAGGTGGAAGTGCGCCCCCTTGGCAACTCGGCGGGCGCGACCGGCCGGGCCGGCAGCGTCTTTTCCGTTCCCGTAGGCACGCTGCGGGAAACCCGTGAGATCATCGTGCGCTCGGAGGGCCGGCCGCCCGAATCCCATCGCGTCCGCCTCCAGGCCGGAGGCCTGACCCCGCTGAACCTGGCCCCTTCAGGCAACTGAGGAGGGCTAAACAACACCCAAGGCATCGGCGTATCGGTGTTCAAGGGTTCGAAGGGGCTTGTTGGGTCCTTCGGAAAGGTTTTGGGGGTGTTGCCGACGCGATTGGCAGGTGGGCACCTGTGTTGGAAAGGACACGCAAAAGCGAGCTTTCCCCAGTAGGCGCTGGACACGCGAACATCGACGCGACCGCGAACGGGGTGGTGGCGATGGCGACACCCGAGTGATCGACGTATATCGAACGGCCGGGCGCCGGAGCGCAACCAACGCACGCCGTGCTCCGCTCTCCGCAGGCCCAGGATGACAAATGGCGCGCCATCGATTTATATGGCTCGGTGCGATCGACACTTCAGCGGGCGTTCTTTGCTCTGCTAGCCGTCCTGGCGACCGTGTCGAGCGCCCGCGCCGATGAGCTGAGCGACTTCTCCGAGGCCCAGGCGACCTACGATCGGGGCGCCTACGCCGAGGCGGTGCGTCTCTTCGAAGCGCTCGTCGGCGGTGAAGTGCCGACAATTCGCAACGAAATCCTCATCGTCGAGTCACGCAAATACCTGGGAGCGGCCTACCTCTTTCAGGATCGCCGGCCCGATGCGGAGCGCCAGTTCGAGCTGCTCCTTCGCGAATCGCCCGACTACGCCCTCGACCCCTTGGCGTTTTCGGCGGCCATTCAAGAGACCTTCGCCGCCGTTCGCGAACGCCTCGAAGGCGAGGCGGCGCAGCGCGAAGCCGAGCGCGAGCGCCTGGAACGTGAGCGCCGCGAGCGCGAAATGCGCGACCTGGTGCGCCAGCAGGAGCGCATCGCGCAGCTCGAATCCCTCGCGCGGCAGGAAACGGTCGAGGAACGGAGCAGCCGCTGGCTCGCCACCCTGCCCTTTGGCACGGGCCAGTTTCAGAACGGGCATCGCAGCCTCGGCCTGGCACTGCTCACCACGCAGGTCTTCTTGGCCTCGGCGAGCACGATCACCTTTTTCTACCACCGCTTTCTGATCAACGAATCGAACGACGGTGCAGACGTTCCCGAGTCCCTCGAGCGTGGCGTGCGCATCACCAACCAAATCACCACCGGTGCCTTTGCCGCCGTCGCCGTCGCCGGCGTCATCGATGCCCACGTGCGCTTCGAACCGATTCGCCGCACCACCCGCGAGCGCCCCCTTCCGCCCGAACTCGAGCCCGATGCCGTCGCCGAGCAGCCCACGCTGCACCTTCAGCTGGGCGCGGGCTATGCGGGCTTTCGTTTGAACTTCTAACGCAGGCGCAGCTGCGGCGCCCAAACTTGCTACCACTGCCAGCGGCACCCGCACTTGGGCTGAAGACGACAGCTCACTGCCCTTGGACTTCGTCGAACCGCCCTCGAGAAATGGGCCGCTGGATCGCGTTTGAAGCGGATGGAACCAACCGGCCACGCCTGGGCGTCGGCGGATGGTGGTCTCATCGACGCTCGTTGCCGACGATGGTTGAACCGCCAAGCCACGTGGGAACGGGCTTCGCGAGGGGCGGCCGGGGCGCCCATCGCGTGGGCGGTGAAGACGGCGGCGCTGGCCTGATGCTGGGGTGGAGCGTGAGCCACGGTGACCTGCGCGTCGCCCACTTCTTTGCCCTGCACGCGATTCACGCGCTGCCGCTCGTGGCTTGGCTCACGCGCTCATGGAGCTCCGCGCCTTCGCTGCGGTGGCCTTGGGCGCGGCGCTCAACGGCGCCCTGGCTGCAGCAACTTTTGCGCAAGCACTTGCGTGCCGACCGTTCTTCGCCGGCTGACGTTCGCGAGGCCGTATTC
This sequence comes from Myxococcota bacterium, assembly GCA_039201085.1. Taxonomy (GTDB): domain Bacteria; phylum Myxococcota_A; class Polyangia; order Polyangiales; family Houyiibacteriaceae; genus JBCCRV01. Next base: position 10,610 of record JBCCRV010000062.1, read on the forward strand.
GCGCGGGACCGCTTCGCGGGCCGGTGGATGTTCGTGGGCTCGCCGGCGCCTCATCCGATGCGGCACCTTCGGTGGACGGCGCCCGACTCCGGGGGTACGTCTCCGGCGTGAAGGTGCGTGCCGTCATTGAGCTCGCTGGGCGCTGGGACGAGGCGCGCGTGGAGGCTGTCGCGTCCGCGCTTTCGGCAAAGGGCGAGCTGCTCTGGCTCGACGGTGCATGGCGAGATGGGCTCGGCGGCGAGCTGCCGACGGATCTAAAGGAAGGCTCGATACTGGCGGCTGGGGCCGAGGGTCGCGTGCGGGTGCTTGCCGGCGAATCCGTGGTGGACGCCTTGCGGGAGGTCGACGACGACGGGCTTTGGGCTGGGTACCTCGGCTACGACGCGCACTGGAGCTGGCAGGGCGGACCACCCGCGCCCATCGCAGCCGCGAAGCGCTTGGAAGTGCGCACTGCCGTCGACCCGAACACGCCCGTGGCGTTGCTACACCGCTACGGCGCCTGCGTGTACGTCGAGCGCCGCGGCCGCGCCTACGTCTTTGCGGAAAGCCGTTCGAAGGCCGAGGCACTCGCGTCTTCGATCTTGGGAAGGACGACGTCGGGAGAAGCGGCTTCGGACGCGCCGACGCCCAACGCATCAACGCGGGCCCACGGCTTTCGGGCTTCGAGCCTCTCGGCCCACGCGGCGCGTATCGCCGCCGCCCTCGACGCGATTGGCGAGGGCGAGATCTACCAGATCAACTTGGCCCGCCGTTTTAGCGCGCGCTTCGACGGCGAACCGCTGGACCTTTGGCGCGCCTTGCGTAAGGCGAGTCCCGTGCCCTTAGGGTTCTACCTCGACGGTGGAGACCACCAGGTGCTGGGCCGTTCGATGGAAACGTTTCTTCGCTGGCGCGGCGGCCGCCTCGAGACCTCGCCGATCAAGGGAACGCTCGCACGACGCGGCGACGATCAAGCCGAAGCGAAGTCGCTCGTCGCCGATCCGAAGGAGCACGCTGAGCACGCGATGATCGTGGATTTAATGCGCAACGATCTTGGACGCCTCGCCCTGACGGGAAGCGTACGGGTGGAGCGCGCCATGCGCGTCGAGCCGTACCGCAAGCTCAACCATCTCGTGAGCACGGTTAGCTGCGAGCCGCGCCCGGAGGTGGACCTCGAACACGTGCTAACGGCGACGTTTCCCCCCGGCAGCATCTCGGGCACGCCGAAGGTACGCGCCGTCGAGCTGATCGATCGGCTCGAAGGTGCCCGCGGCGTGTACTGCGGCGCCCTCGGCGTCTTTTCCAAACCGCTGTGCCTCGCCGTGGCCATTCGCACGGCAGTGCTTCGTCACGGGCACGTGGACTACCGCGCCGGCGGCGGCATCGTCGCGAGCAGCCAGATCGATCGGGAGCTGGCCGAGACGGACCTGAAGGCCGCGGCGTTTATCGATGCGCTCGCACTCCTGGCGGACGACAGCGAGCATGACGGAACGCCCGCGCAGCGTTCGCGGCGAAGCGACCTGCGCTAAGTAGACCGGTTCGGCCTTCATTTGATTGCCTCGGATTCTTCGGATCGAGACCAAGGCGAGGACGAAGGACGGCAAGCGCCTTTTGAGGGGGGACGAGCAATGCAGAGGTCGGCGGGGGTGCTCCCATCATCGGGAGCAAACGACCGAAGGCCCTACTCGTCCTGGAGGAACGAACGCATCAAGGTTTTGATTTCGCCACCGTCAAAGCGCACTTCGACCTTGCCGCCGGCTAGCTCGCGCAGAATCGTGCCGCCGCCGAACTTGGTGTGGCGGACGCGTGGACCGTCGCTGCTGGCTTCGATGACAATTTCGAACGCGTCGACCGCATCGTCCGTGACGGACTTCTCGCCCCGCGCGCGTTCCTGCCCCGCTTTATCCCGCAGGCGCTCACGTTGAAGGCTGCAGAGCTCTTCGAGCCAGCTTTCGACACTGTGAATCTGCACATCGCCGTCGGCCTGCTGCAAACGGTGCACTTGGGTGCCGAGGGGCGACGCGGCGAGGAGCACGTTGCCGTCCGGATGGCGGCCAATGCCGACCAGACCGCGGGCCATGCCGGCGGCGTGCACGTCGCGGGTGTGCCGGGGCAGCATCGTCAGCCGCACTTCGAACTCGTCGAGGAGCGAGGTGCGCAGGGCCACGAGGGCAAGCAAGGCATCGCCAAGCTTGATGCCGAGCTCCTTTTCGACCCGCTCCACATCGTGGCTTGAAAGCACCGGGGCCGTACTGGACCCGCAGAGAAATCGCAGGTGGAGCAAGCGCCGCTTATAATTGCGCGGAAGGTCGAGCGTGCGGCGGGTCATCGCCCGGGAGCATACCGGATTGCGGGCCGCTGCGGCCGTGGTAAAACGCGCTGGCTGGAGCTCGAGAGGGCTTTAGTGGTCCCGGATCGTTCAATGGTAGGACAGCGGACTTTGAATCCGCGAATCATGGTTCGAATCCATGTCCGGGAACCAGGGCTCTTCTCGACGCCGGCGGCTTCGCCAAGGCGACGAGCGATCCTGCGTCGGCACGGGTCGCTCGAGCACTGGGCCGCAGTCTTGCGCATTGGCTCCCGCCGAAATCGCGCGTTGGCTGCGCCGGAGTCTTGCGCGGCCGGAATCGAACATTGGCTGCGCCAAGGGTGTTGCGTGATCGCGCAGTTCTTGCTCAGGCTCCACGCCAAAGGGCTCGCTTTGGGCGGGCACACACCTTGCTCAGCACGGACCCATGAAGACACTTGCTCCCATCATGAAGCGCTTCTCCTTCAGCCTCTGCGCCGACCACCGGCGGTGGTTGGAAAGCAACGCTGGTCAGCAAACGCATGCGGCGGATGCGCTCCCGGACCCGGACAGCATCTGGAAACGGCCCGGGCAAGGACAGGTATATTCCGAAGCTTCCTTCAGGCACGTCGCATCGATCTACGGCGTGCGCGATCTCAAGAAACGCATCGCCGACGCCAAGGGCGGATCGATGCGCTTCTGGCACACGGCCTACCTGCGCTATGGCCTTCCCGTTGGCGTCACGTACGGGGGCGATCCGATCGTACAGATCGTCTCCGGCGCGCACCAAGGCGAGATCTACATCGCCAACCACGAATGCTGGTACGGGTTCCCGTCGGACTTCGCGGCGGGCAAGCTGCGCGACGACGACGCGGATGAGGTCGAGGACCTGCTCGAAGAGCTTGGAATCGACTCGCTCGATGAACCGCTCGATCCGGACGCGTGGGTCGCCCTGATGTCGAACGAATCGCTCGACTTCATGTGGAAGGTCGCCGACAGCTTCGAGGCGTTTTTTCGACGCACCGCGGAGGAGCACGCATCTTCCGGCTTTGAGATCGACGCCGATGCATGCTGGGACGCGCTCTGCGTGGAGGAGCTGCCCGAACGCAGCCTCGATCTTGTGGGCTGGTTCATCGACCAGGTGCGCGAGGACAGCGCATTCCTATGGGTCGACGAACCGTGGGCCGATCTCGAGTACGAGGATCTCGAAACGCGTATGCCGCTGGGGCTCGCAGTGTTCACGGAGCCCGTCGAGGTCGAAGGTCCGCTCGTACTCTCGGCCGAGCATCTCGTGGGCGACACCTCCATGCGGGATGCACGGGCCTTTGTGTTTCTGAGCGAGGTTCGCTGCGATTCGCTCGTGACCCTCGCGGACACGGTGGCGGTCTTTGCGGGCGGACTCGTGGCGACGAACGCGTCCTGCTTTTCCGCCCCCGACGCGGAAACGCATGTGGGCAGCCACTTCGAATCGAAGTTCGTGGTGAGCGGCGGCGGCGATGGGGCCGTGAACTTCTGGCCCGAAACGCGCGTGAGCATCGACGTGCTCGACGGCGCCATCGGCGGAACGGCCCAGGCAGCGGACGTCCTCTCCTTTGGGGCGAAGACCATCGAGGAAGAAGACGTGGGGGCGCTCGTGTACTACCTGGCGACGGGCCGCAAGAAGGTTCCGAAGGGCTACCGCTTTCCCACGCGAGCGAAGCGCAGGGCCGGGCGGAAATCGAAGGAAGCGCCCGAACGGCTCTCGCCAGACGACTTCCTGACGCTGGTTCAAGCTCACGCGTCGGACGAGGTGCAGCGCCTCGTGTCCGGCAATCAAAGCGGACTCTTCCGCGAGAGCGAAGACTACGCCCTGCGCGTACCAAACCTCGCGGCCCTAAACGCCTTCGTTCAGGGCGAGGAGCGAGCGCCCGTCGCCGTTGTGGTCACCGGTCCGGTGAACACGAAGGAAACGATCGAACTGGAGGACCTGACGCGCGCCGATCGGACATTCGCCTATGTCTTCTTGGAAGACGTGCACTGCCTTGACTTGAACGTCGGCTACGAAGTACTCGCGACCTTTGGCGGCGGCCTCAACGCGCGCATTGTAAGCACGGCCAAGAGCGACTGCCATCTGCACGTGGAAGGGCACGTCGAGTGCGCCGTGCAGAGCGGCTCGCTCTACATCACGCCGCACACGCGCCTTGCCGTCGGCGCGTGGACGGGCTGGACGTCCGGGCGCGGATGGTCCGTCGGCGATGCGTTTCCCCACCTTGCCGAAGACTTCGAAGATGATCACGTGTCCACGGTGCTAGCCGGCGAAGACTCGCTCGTCCCACGCCTGCCAACGACGAGTAGCGCATTTGCCGGCGGCGTAGCCGGCAAGTCGTTCTGCGTCACCGGAACCTTCGACGTGAAGCGAAGCGTGATTCACACGCGCATCGAAGCCGCCGGCGGCGAAGTGCACAAGAGCGTGCGCGCTTCCACGGATTACTTGGTCGCCGGCGCAAAGACGGGCGCCGCCAAACGGGCCGCGGCGAAGAAGCACGGGGTCACCGTGCTGGACGCAGCAGGCTTCGACGCGCTCTTCTAGAAACGCCCAGCCAAACCAAGGGACGCCCCGTCCGCGCTTCCACCAAAGGCGGGCTCGAGCTGAATCGAAGGACGCTCTCGCCGCTCGCGCAACCGGCGACGCACCCGATCGGACGCCCAATAGCCCAGGATCCCGCCCGCCAACGCGCCTCCGGCGATAAGCCAAGTCGTTTGCAGAACGGTCCGGCGGTCGATCCGCTCAATGCGCCGAAAAAGGAGCCGATACGCGGCGCCAAACCCTAGGGCTGAGCCCACAGCTGAGCCGGCGAATGTAAATCCGTACATGCCTTCACCGCCCAACACCCGTCCAGCCGTGTGGAGAGCGAAGCTGACGAGTGCTGCCGTCGGTGCGGTCGCGGCAAACATCGGAACAAAGGCTCTAAACCCGCAACCTTCTTCGTCGAAGGAAGGCTGGTTGCACGGTGTGTCGAGGTAGCGGCGAAACGTTAGACGAGCCGTGACTCCGTAAGCGATGGCGCCTGCTGCGGCTCCACTCGCGGCGCCAACTATCAGCACATTGGCAGGCGACGAAGTGGGGCGCTGCCGCTCCTGGGCACGGCCCAAGGAAAGGGAAGCTAAGCTAAGTAGAAAAGTAAAGCTAAGGACTCGAAGGGTCATGCCGTCGCCTAAGCACGCCGTGTGCCGTACGTCGCATGCAGAACCATCCACGCGTAAACGTGGCAGCCGGATCACATCCACCACGACACACACTTCACGCTTGTGTCGAAGTGCGCCGTGAACCTTGACGTCAAAGGAACGCGCAACGCGCCAAATACGACTACCGTCCCGCCAACGACGGCGACTGCGACGTCGGTGATTGCAAACGTCGCGCCGAGGTCAGCGTCGGCGTCGGTAGAACAGGAACATCGCCGCAACGGGAAGAAGTGCGGCGCTGCTGGACGAACCGGCGCTGCAGCCGCCGACCGGCGATTCGCCGTGGCCCGCATCGACGACGCCAGCGTCGGCGCCGACGTTGCCATCGTCCGGCATGAAAGCGTCCATCGCTGCACCAGCATCGTCGGGAATCACGATGACGCCGACGTCTGGCGGTCCCGTATCGGCTGCGCCCATGTCCGACGCGCCCATGTCCGACACGCCCATGTCCACCACGTCCGACGGTCCGGCATCGGGTTCGTCCGGCGCGAAGGGCGCGCCGCAGATCGCCGAAGCGCCGCCGACGGGCGCGCCTGCGCACTCGTCGGCCCACACCTGACCGCCCGTGTGATCACCGGCGAAGAAGCCGCCGCAGTCTGGACCCGGATTCCAGCTTCCATCCGCGTCGTGGCACGGCGTGATGTCGATGCCGAAGGTCTCTTCGAACCAGGGCACGTAGCGGTCGATGCGCGGGTAGGCGCCGTCGCCGTTGCAGGGAATGCCCGTCGTTCCGCCGGACACGGTGCCGAACACCCGCCAAGTGTCGTCGGCCATGCGCAGGAACACCGGTCCGCCCGAATCACCGGGGCAGGCGGACGCTTCCGGCGTGCCGATCAACGACACGTCTTCAAAGAGCTGACGGATGGGCGCGAAGCTCCAGCGCTGCGTTCCAAAGGTGTTGGTGTTGAACGCTGTCTGGCCGAAACCGGTGATGACCACTTCATCGCCCACGTCGAGCTCATCGAGTTCGCAGCCGTAGAGCACAGGCGTGAGCGGCAGATCTTCCATCGGCTCGTCGAGCACGCAGAACTGCACGTCCGCCGCCGTGCCGCGGCCGGGCACGGCCCGGCATTCAACAGCCCGGGTCACCGTGCGGCCTTGGCGTTCGCCAAAGCCGACGGTGCGCGGGCTTCCGCAGTGGGCCGCCGTCACCACGACGCGCGGGTGAATCAGTGTACCCGTGCAGCCGTTACCGACGAGCACCGTCGTCGGATGGCCGCACACGCCAACGGGTTCACCGCCCACGATCGCCTGCGAGATCGATTCAACGGGCTGCGCTTCCACTGCACATGCGAGGAGAAGGGCAAGGGGCGCATAGCGAAGGTTCATCGGGCTACTCCATCGTTCGCCCGGCGGCGAACGGTTTGTCGTAGGCGATATACCCGTGCTCACCAGTCACATTTTGCGAAGCCGCCCTTCGAGCGGACGCAACGAACGTCGCCTGCGCGCACCTCATGCGCGGTTTTTCATCTTGTGAACCCTGGGGTTCGCGGAAATGCTCTGGCCCGTTCGCAGTAGATGGAACGCGCTCCGCGCGGTCGGTTCGCACGCGCCAAATCACAACGGAGGCTCGACATGCCAGAGTCCAACGGCCCCATGAAGCTCTATCATTTCCCCGGCGCCTGTTCCCGCGTCACCGTTACAGCCCTCATCAAGCTCGGTTTGACGTACGAGAGCGAGCTCATCGATATCTCGACGGGAGAGCAAAAGTCCCAAGCATACTTGGCGGTCAATCCTGACGGTAAAGTGCCAGCCATGGTGATTGGCAAAG
>JBCCRV010000063.1:0-17777 GCA_039201085.1 Myxococcota bacterium
CGTCGTTGCAGGGCAGATCCGGAATGCAGGGCATGGCGTTGACGTAGACGTTGTCCGCCGGGATGACCTTGATCTCGATGAAATTGCGGCCGCCCGCGTTGGTCGTGTTGATGTCGACGGAGACTTCCGTGACCCCCTCGAAAACCTGATCCGGCAGTGCGCCGGCGAATCCATAGCCGCTCGTGTCCATCGCAAAGGCCATCATGTGGCCGAGGTCAGAATCGCCGCCGGGTAGGCACTGGTAGACGTGACGGTAGGGAAGTTCGCGCGTTTGCTCGCGCGTCTCTTCGGGCGCCGTGCAGTTGACGCCCCCCGTCGGTGCATGATCGGAGCGACCCACCGTGTGATTGACGACGAAGGGATCGCGGTACGCGACGAACTGATCGAGGCGATGTCCATCGGCTTCCGTCGAGAAATCGTTGAAGTACGCAACGCCGTCTGGGAGCGATCCGCCTTCGTCCACCGGGTCGGAGTCGAGGGCCGCGAGATCGGCGGCCCCGTCCCCAACCCGGGCATCGGCCTCGGCATCGATGGGGGCGTCGCTTGCTGGCTCCGTGTCCGGCGCGCCGCCGGCGTCCTCGCCCACGGGGTCGTTCGAGCCGCCGCATCCGAAAACGCACAGCGCAAGGGCGCACGCGGCATGCCGAATGGTCGTCAACATCGCGTGAGGATACCAGCAAGCACGCTTCGCCGCGATAGAGCCCGGTGGTCTGGGCGGGCGCCACACGCATTGCGCCGCACCGCCGGTCGAAGCCGGGGAAACGTGACCTCTGCTGCGGCAACGAGCGCGCCGCATGGACAGGCCATGCGTTCGGGCTTAGAGCAGTGCGTACCCCATGCGGCTCCTTCACCGATTTGACGATTCGGGCCAGGCCCAGGTGCTCGTCGACGCGCTCTTTGCCGAATCGATCAACGCGAGCGTGCGCGAAGGGCGCGAAGGCGACGCCCAGGTGTGGGTCGACGACGACGACGACGTACCGACGGCGCAGGAGATTTGCGACGCGTTTCTCGCCGATCCCAACGACGCCCGCTTCTCGACGCTGCAGTCGAAGGCGAAAAAGAAGCGGAGCGCGCAAAAGAAGGCCGAGAAGAAGTCGCGCCATCGGGTGGTCAAGGCGCGAGAGACCTTCAAGGCGCCGGGCATGGGACCCGTCACGATCGCGGTGATCGTGCTTTGTGTGTTCGTCGCGGTGGTCACCAAGCTGGGCAGCGTAAACAAGGACCCCTTTATGTTTGTCTCCCGAGAGGCGAGGCGCACACTCTTCATGGCGGTGGCGACCCATCCAGGTCCGGTGAGTTGGCTAACAGAACTGCAGGTCAAGCTCAACGTCCTGCTCACCGTGGTGAAGGGCGGTGAAGTCTGGCGCCTGTTCTCTCCCTGCATTGTTCACTTCGGGCTTATTCACATCGGGTTCAACCTCTGGTGGTGGAAGGACCTGGGCGCCGATCTTGAGCGCGTTCACTCGAGCCTTTGGCTCGTTGCCTTCACGCTCTTCGCGGGAATCTTCGGAGGACTCTGCGAGTACCTCTTCGGCCTGGACCCGATGGTGAACTCCGCGTTCGGCGGCATGTCCGGTGTCGTTTATGGACTCTTTGGCTACATCTGGATCCGCGGTCGTTTTGATCCGACCTACCCGCTCGGTCTTACGCGGATGACGGTCATCTGGATGATGGCTTTCTACGTGCTCTGCTTTACCAATTTCATTCCGATTGCGAACTGGGCGCACACGGGCGGGCTGCTCGTGGGCATGATCTGGGGCTTCGCGAGCTCCGGCGCCCTTCGGCGTCGCTTTCTGCGGGCGCGCTAGTGCCTCACCGCAGGAGTTTTGATCGATGGAGTGTGGATGATCGGCTTCGAGGTCGGCGGGCGTCCGACGCAGGACACGCCGAAGCGTATTCAAGGAGGAGGGCCGGCGAGATCGACGACGAGGGCCGCACTCAATCGGTCAAAACTCCTGTGGTGAGGTACTAGTGCTGGGCGGTGCGCGTTTGGCAGCGCTTGTCTTCAGCGTGGGCTTCCTGGCTATCGCCATCTACCCGGCGCAGTGGGACGCGAACGACGATTCGTTTCCGCTGTCGAACTACCCGATGTTCTCGCAGGGCCGTCCTTCACCGGACATCGTGCTAACGCACGCGGTGGCGCTTACGGACAGCGGCGAGCGGGTGCCGATCGAACCGATGGTGAGCGCGGGCAATCGTGAAGTGCTGCAGTCGATGCGCACGATCGAGCTGGGCGTTCGCAGCGGCGCCGACGCCTTCTGCCAGGAGGTTGCAGCGCGGGCGCGCGAGGCGGGTTTGAATGCGTCGATCGGGGCCGAATCGGTGGAGATCGTGACGCAACGCTGGGACGCCGTGGCGTACTTCGCCGCGGACGACGGCGACGCGGCCCGCGAAGGAACGGACCGAAGGGTGCACGCACGGTGCGATCTCTAGGGGCCTGGTTCTTTGCGCCGATGCCGGCGGCCCGCATCGCAATGGTTCGCCTCCTCGTAGGGCTCTACGGGTGCATCTACCTCGTGGTGCGTCTGCCGCACTTCTGGAGCTACGGCCTCGACGACCTCGACCGCTTCGTGCCCGTGGGCGTCGTTGCCTGGGCCGACGCGCCGATGCTGCCCGAGCTCTACCGCGCGATTCTTCTCGTCACCGTCGCCTTGAGCTTCAGTTTTTTTCTTGGCGTGCGCCATCGGGTGCTCGCGCCTACCTACGCGCTTGGCCTGCTCTTCTGCCTCACGCACAGCAACAGTTGGGGAAAGATCCTTCACACGGACAACCTCTTCCTGCTCTACGTGATCGTGCTCGCGGCGGCGCCCTCGGCGGATGCGCTCAGCCGTGACGCGCTCCGTCGGCAGGCAAAAGGCACGGACCCGCCCCCCGAGGATGGGCGGCACGGTTGGCCGATCCGACTCATGACCCTGGTGTGCGCCGTCGCGTACCTGCTGGCGGGCATCGCAAAGCTCAAGAACAGCGGGCTCGACTTCGCCCAGGGCGACACGCTCCGCAACTACGTGGCCTTCGACAACCTGCGAAAGCTGCAGCTGGGAAGCGTGTATTCGCCCATCGGCGCCTGGCTACTTCCCTACGCCGGCTTCTTCAGCATGCTCGCATGGGTCAGCTACGTGCTCGAACTGGTGGCGCCGCTTGTCTGCTTTTGGCGGCGCGCCGGCCGCATCTGGTGCGTGCTCGTCTGGGGCTTTCACTTCGGTGTGCTCGTGCTGATGGCGATCAGCTTCGCCTTTCAGCTGACCTTCATCGCTTTTGCACCGTTCTTCGATGTGGAGAAACTCGCGACGCGCAAACGCGTGAAAGCGCTTCTCGAGCGCCTGCGCCTCGTGCCGGCTCAGACCGGCTAGAGACCTGACCAGCATTGCCGCGTCGTCGCTTTGCGACGACAGCACCGCGCTTGCAGCCATCCCAACCTGGACCCCTATGCCTATAGGGGCGCTGCGGATTCGGACGCTCCCTTCGTCGCACTGTCGGCGAAAATCGCCGGGCGGCAATGCTGATCAGGTCTCTAGACCGGCTAAACGGCCTTCGTGCGGACGCGAACTTCGCTGTGCAACGTACGGTGCACCGGGCAGCGATCGGCGATTTCCATCAGGCGTGCGCGCTGCTCGTCGTCGAGGGGGCCTTCAAGGGCGATCTCGCGCTCGATCTCGTCGATCATCCCGTTTTCGGTCTCGCAGTCGGCGCAGTCCTTTGCGTGAATCTTGCGGTGGCGGAGCTTCACGTCGACGGACTCCAACGGCCATTTCTTGCGATCGGCGTACATGCGAAGGGTCATCGACGTGCAGGCCCCGAGCGACGCGAGCAGCAGCTCGTACGGGTTCGGCCCGAGGTCCGTGCCGCCCATTTCTTTGGGTTCGTCGGCGACCAAACGGTGCGCGCCCAGCTGGATGCTGTTGCGAAAGCGCTCCGTCGTTCCGAGCACGCGCACACCTTCGACGGCTTCGTCGCTCGCTTCGGGAAGGTAGCGCATGGCCCACGAGGCGATCATGTCGGCGGCGTAGTAGGCGTCGTCCTTGCGGGTGAGCAGATGGTCGGCGCCGTGAAGACTAATGAAGCTCTTGGGGTGTTTCGCCGCTTCGTAGATCGCCTTCGCGTTGTCAACGGAGACGGTGTTGTCGAGCGGCGCGTGCATCACGAGGAGCGCGCGGCCGAGGCGATGAATCGCCTCGGCGGAAGCGTGCGTCTCCAGGTCATCGAGAAAGGCGCGCTTGATGCGAAAGGGCCGACCGGCCAGCGAGACCGTCGCTTCGCCTTCGCTTCGAATCGTGGCTTCGTCGTCGGCAAAGAGGTGCTTTACATGCTCGGGGTTGGCCGGGGCGGCGAGCGTGGCGACGGCCTTCACGCTCTCCACCCGGGCGGCGGCGATGAGCACGGCGGCACCGCCGAGGCTATGACCAATAAGCAAGGACGGTGATGCGCCTTCGCTGGCCATGAAGTCGGCAGCGGCGAGCAGATCGTCGACGTTGGAGCTAAAGCTCTCGTTGGCAAAGTCACCGCCGCTTTGGCCGAGGCCCGTGAAGTCGAAGGCAAAGCAGGCGACGCCACGTTCGGCGAGGGCATGGGCGATGCGCCGCGACGCATGCAGATCTTTGCTGCACGTGAAGCAATGGGCAAAGAGCGCGTGCGCGCGAACGCTCCCGGAGGGCTGAGTCCATCGGCCCGCCAGCGTGGCGCCGCTCGCTCCCGTGAACTGAACAGACTTGGTCGTCACCATGGCGCGTTTATCGGACCCATCGGGCGTGAGCGCAACTATGGGTTTTCCAGATCGAGGTGCACGCGAAAAGTCCGGGCGCCGACGCGCACGCGTCGTCGAACGCTCGGCGTACCCTGGCCTCCGGCGATCAAGTGTGAACCGGGGGTGAGTCGGGCGTTGACGGGCGCGCGACCCATGTAGCGTCCGTCGATCCACACTTCGCCCCAGGGCGCGACGGTGATCGTGCCCCGCGAACGGCGAGCGGGGCGCATCTCGGCGTCGTCTGCGTCGGGCGTCATCGCCGCTGCGCTTTGTTCGCCGGCGCCCGCCGCCGCGCTCGGTTCGCGCATCGAAGCATCGGCGCGTGCGTCCGGCGCCATCGATGATTCGTCGCCCTCGCTCGACGCCATCGACGCCACGCTGCCTTCACGCGTCGCCATCGCCGTCGCGCTGACTTCACGTGGCTCCGCCGGACCCTCGGGTTCGTCGTTCGGTTCTGAATCGGCTTCGGTGCGTGCCTCCGTCGGCTCCGTCTCGTCGTTTGTCGTGCCCTGCGGCTCGGGCTCCGGTGGTGAGGCGCCCACGGGAAGCGCCTCGCCGGGCACGGCGGGCTGGGATTCGTCGGCGGGCTGCACTTGCTCGCCTGCGCTCGCCGGCGTGGCTCCGGGGGCGGCGAGATCCGGTGGGCTCTCGGTGCTTGGTCCGAACGCCGCGTACGCGCCGACGGCGCCCAGCAGCACCAAGACGACGCCCGCCACCGCGAACCCCCGCTTGGCCGGACGCGCGACCACCGCAGTGGCCGTATGTTCGCGCGCTTCGCCGGCGAGGAGCGCGGCGGGGGCGGTCTCTTGCGCTTCGGAAACACCCCGTTCGGACGCGCCGCGGTCAGTGGCGCTTCCTTCAGCGGCGCTGTTGCCGGGCGCGCGGTTCTCCGCCGCGCTGCTCTCGGTGGCACCGCTTTCGGAAGTGCCGCTTTCCGACCCGGGCGAAGTGGATGCGACCGTTCCGAACTTCGAGTCGGCCGCGTCGGCTACCGGGTCAGCGCGTCCGATCCGTGTCGTCGAAGCGCCGGGTTCGTCGTTTGTTACAACCTCGGGTGCAGCACCCGCTTCCAGGCCGTAGCCGACGCGCGTGGAGGGCTGGTTGTTCTCCGGCGCAGGGGTCGGAGCGGACGAAGAAGACTGCACCTCCCGAACCGTTGGCCGCGACGGACGCGCGGGCGCCTTGGGCGCTCGGCGCTTGGGCCCGGCCGTGGGCGCCGAAGCGCCCGAGGGCGACGAACCCTGTAGGCCCGCGAGTTCGTGGGCTTCATCGAGTACCGTGTCGGACGCTTCGCCGGGATGGGCTTCGGATCCGTAGGCAGCGCGTACGAGCTGAGCCAAATCGCGCCGAAAACTCGGCGGCGGTACAAAGGGCGCCAGCCGGTCGATCAGCGCCGCCGCCGAAGGCGTGCGCGCCTTCGGCTCGATGGCGAGCAGGTCTTCGACAACGGCAGCCAAGGCGTCGTCAAGGTGCGGCATGAGCGACTTCAGCGTGGGCCGGTCACCGCTGATGATACGCGTCATCACCTCCACGTCGTGCGCACCGGTGAAGGGCCGACGGCCGGCGAGCGCTTCGTACATGAGCACGCCCAATGAAAAGAGATCGACGCGCCCATCGACTTCGCCGCCCTTCATTTGCTCCGGCGGCATGTAGGGCATCTTGCCCTTCATGACGCCCGTGGCCGTCATCGCCGTGGCCGTGCCCAGGGACTTCGCGACGCCAAAGTCGGCGAGCTTTACGGCGCCTTCAACGCTCAGGAGAATATTGCTGGGCGTGACGTCGCGATGAACGATCCCGTCGCCGCCGCCGCGCGGCTCGTGGGCGTACTCGAGGGCGTGGGCGATGTCGTAGGCGAGCAGAAGAACGAGCGGCACGGGCAAACGCCGCTCGGGTTGATGGCTAAGCAGGGCACGCAGGTCCGTGCCCTCGACGAGCTCGAGGGCCATGTACTGGACCGAATCGACCGCGCCGTAGTCTATGGTGCCGACGATGTTGCTGTGCCGAAGGCGCGCCGCGAGCTTGGCTTCGCGCTGAAACTGCGCGCGAAAGCTCGCGTCGCCGTTGAACGCAGGAAGCACGCGCTTAAGGCACACATGCTGGCGCACGTTTCCTTCGCCTTCGCGCCGGGCGACAAAGGTCTCCGCCATGCCGCCGACGCCTAAGCGCCGCTCGAGTATGTACTTACCGAAAGCGCGGGGAAGGACATCGGCCATGGGTCGACCCGACGAAGGCTACCACCCTAGCGATTGAGAGTCGACGGGCCCTTCGTCTGCGTGATCCCTGAAAATACGGGGTCGTACGTCTTGGACTGGCGAGCGCGAAACGATGCGTTCGCCTTGGGCGCTCAATCGATGGTGTCTTCGCCGGGACCGGCTTCGGACTGTTGCACCTGCGTCTCTTCGCCGAGGTTGAACTCGACGCGCCGGTTTGCGGCCCGGCCCACGCGCGTTTCGTTCGCATCGATGGGGCGCTCCTCGCCGAAGCCGATGGCGCGAAAGCGGCCGGCCTCGAGGCCTGCTTCAACGAGGCGGGCCACCACGGACTCGGCGCGGCGCTGCGAAAGGTCTTGGTTGTACGCCGCGTCGCCCCGGCTGTCCGTATGACCTTCGACGCGAATGATCGCGATCTCCGGATGGTTCGCGAGCACCATCGCGACGTTGTCGAGCAGGCGGTACGAACGCGGAAGGATCACGTCACTGTTCGTGCGAAAGAACACCCGGTCGAGGATCTCGAGCCGGCCTTCCTCGATGCGCACGAGCTGTTCCTGCGGGCACCCTTGGTTCTCGGGCGGGCCAGGCTCGTCCGGGCAGTTGTCGAGGTGATCGAGCACCGTGTCTCCGTCGCGGTCCGAGGGACAGCCTTGGTTCTCCGGCGGACCGAAGGTGTTCGGGCAGCTGTCGTCGACGTCGAGCACGGTGTCGTTGTCGTTGTCGATGTCCGGGCAGCCGTCGTCGTCGGCGAAGTCGTCTTCGTCTTCGGGCTCGTTCGGACAGTTGTCGATCGTGTCGGGGAAACGGTCACCGTCGTTGTTCGGGTCGGGGCAGCCATCGGCGTCTTCCCAACCATCGCGGTCTTCGGGCTCGAGCGGACATTGGTCGCTCACGTCGAGCACGCCGTCCTGATCGTTGTCGGGATCGGGGCAGCCGTCTTCGTCTTCGAACTGGTCGAAGTCTTCGGGCGCGTCCGGGCACTCGTCGACGGGGTCCAGCAAGCCGTCACCGTCGCGATCGTTCGGACGTTCGACGGGAGGCGCTTCTTCCGGCGCATCGGGCGGCGTTGCCCAGCCCACGTTGAGAAGCACGCGAAAGTCGGGCGTGCCGACGCCGCGGGTGAAGCCGGCGGTGCCCGCCAGGCCCGCCGTGAAGCCGCTCTCGTGATGCAGCTTCACGCCGGCGAGACCTTCGAGGGCCGTTTCTTCACGGCCGAAGAACTCCTGAAAGGACGTCGCGCCAAACACCTGCGCGACGCCGTCGACGCGCGTTTCCCAGGGGCGCGTGTAGTCACCGAAGAGAGCGACGGCCACCCCAAGGCCCCAGGTGAACTCGTCACCCACGTCGGCGTTGCCAAAGCCCTGGTTCTCACGCACGCGCCCACCGAGGTTCGCCGTCAGGCGAAGGGGCTTGGCGCGCACCTCGAAGAGCACCTCCGGATGAAGGCTCAGAAAGTTGTCGCCTCGCAGGTCGCCGGACCCCGTTGGAAAGGTCGCGGAAAGCTGAAGCGAAAGGGCAAAGGCATCGACGCGCTCGCCGAGCAGGCGCACGCGGCCACCGACCATCAGGTCGCCGATGCCCGCTTCGGGCTCGATCGAGTTTTCGTCGCCGTCGAAGAAGAGATCGATCGGTGCGCCCACGAAGAGCACGAGACGGTCGAAGAGGCCGAGCGAAATGCCGAGGTGAAGGCTCAGCTGGTCCGACACGACGGTCGAGATTTCGCGCCCGTCTTCTTCGACGACGAGCGGGTCGTTCGCGTATTCGAGATGCAGCTGGGCGCCGATACGTAGGTGCCCCTGGTCCGCTGGGTCGCTGATGGCGAACGAATCGCCGGGCGTTTCCGACGCGCGAAAGCGGTTCAGCGTAAAGTCGTCGCTCTGGGCTTCAGCGTGGCTCCCCGTCAGGGCCGCTCCGAACGCAAGGAAGCAAAGAAATGAAAGGCGTTTCATGGCTGGTGGTCCTGCCCTTGCCGCAAGAAGTCCCTCGAGGCAACGCCTCGCCCTCCCCTACGGCGTCAAGTCGATGTCGTATGTACGTGTTCGTGCTGCGCGAGCCGAGCCGCGCGGCGCCGCTAGCGGCGCCGGCGAATGAAGAAGAGCGCCAAGACGAGCAGGCCGATAAGCCCGCCGCGCCCGCCCGCAGCGCAGCCTGCGCCGCCGGCGAAGCCCAAGGAGGACGCGTCTAGGTAGTTGGGCGCGCCGTCCTCGTCGATATCGTCGTCGCCCTCGACCGCGTCCGTGCGGCTGTCGCCGTCCGAATCGTCGTCGAGGTGGGAAGGCGTGCCGTCACCGTCGAGGTCGTCGCCCTCGCTCGTGTCTTCCTCGACTTCCTGGCGGGTCGGAATGCCGTCACCGTCGTCGTCTGGGTCGAGGTGGTTTGGCGCATCGTCGCCGTCCGTATCCTGGTCGGCGTCCCCCGGGCGCTCGTCGCGCGTGAGGATGCCGTCGCCGTCGTCGTCCGGATCGAGGTGGTCGCTGGTGCTATCTTCGTCCGTGTCGCGGTCGACACCGCCGGGACGCTCGTCGCGCGTCAGGATGCCGTCGTTGTCGTCGTCCGCGTCGAGATGGTTGGAGAGGCCGTCGCCATCATCGTCGATGTCCGTGCCGCTCGGCCGTTCGTCGCGCGTCAGGATGCCGTCGTCGTCGTCGTCCGGGTCGAGGTGGTTCGGTCGACCATCGTCGTCCGTGTCGATGTCTTGGCGGCTCGGGCGCTCGTTGATCGTCAGAATGCCGTCGTTGTCGTCGTCGGGATCTTCGCAATCGGGAATGCCGTCGCCGTCGCTGTCGATGAGCTCGCCGCCGGGGCACTCCACATCGTTCGGGATGCCGTCGCCGTCCGTGTCATCGTTGACGGGCGGCGGCTCTTCGAAGTCTCGGCATGCGCCTTCTTCACAGATCGTACCGCTCGGGCACTCGACTTCCTCATCGATGGTGCCGTCGCAGTCCGCGTCGACGCCATTGCAGCTTTCCGCCGTGGGTTCGATCGAACCGCTGCAAACGGTCCAGGTGCCCCGGAAGCAGCGCTGGATGCCCTCCATGCAGGCGCCTTCGGCCGTGCCGCATGGGCGCGTGTCGCCGACGTTGCAGAGGCAGCCCGGGTCCGGCGTGCCGTCGCAGTCGTTGTCGATTCCGTCGCAGGTGTCTTCCGCGTCCGGGTTGATCGTCGCGACGCGGTCGTTGCAGTCGATGTCTTCGGGACGGGTGGTGCCGGGAACTTCGGGGTCGGAGCCGCATGTCGTAAAGCCGTCCATGTCCGAGTCGAAGTCTTCGTCGACGCGGCCGTCGCAGTCGTCGTCCAGACCATCGCAAATCTCCGCCGCAGTTTCGCGGGCGATCGCGCCGAGCGCGCTTTCGAGGGCCACAGCGTCGAGGGCCAGAGGTAGCAGTTCGACGGGGACTCAGGATCCGCGCTGCCAACGTCGCAGCCTCCGGGGGCCGTTCCACCGGCAACGGCTGCGCGGTTGAGCGCGAGTGCGTCTACGGAGCCGCCGAAGCCGACGATGTAGGTCGTGATGCCCTCATCGCGAAGTCGCTCGACGCTGCGAACGACGTCGAAGCGCGTTGCCGGATCGTAGGGATCGCAGAACTGCCATCCGTCCGTGATGAGCACGACGACGCTTTCGCGGTCCGCGTCGCGCAGCGGCGCGTAGTCGAACGCGGCATCGAGGGTCTGGCTCATCGGGGTCCAGTTGCCGCTCTCGGGCGGAGGCTCGAGGAGCTCGGACTGAATGCTCGCCGAAGTGTTGCGCCCAATGCTGACTTCGATAGCTCCTGGCTCGCAGCGACCGCCGGGATTTCCACCGGTGGCAACCAGCGGAAAGACCTGCAGGCCGAAGTCGATCGAGTCCTCAAAGGACGTCGTCATCGTGTCGATGGCCGAGCGCGCCCCATCCCAAAGGGTACCGCCGCCCGGAAGCGAGTTGAGCATGCTCGAACTTCGGTCGACGACGAGTAGCACCTGGGGCCGGTCGCACTGGGCCGCCGCTTCTTGGGCGACGCCGAAGTTGAGGGCAGAAGCCACGAGCAGGGCTCCCATCACCATTTTGGGGCGGGCGAAAAGCATGGGGACAGCCTAGCCCGCCGGCGGGGTACCCACCACAACGACACGGCAGTTTTCACACACCGCGCAGATTTCGAACACCTGTGAATCCACCTGGACCGTTCAGCACGCTCTTTGCTTCGACGGGACCGCGCGTGGCAAGTTTAAAGGCTACCGCGCGCGAATCCCTGTCTGTTTCTTCCGTAGCCTGACTCGATCCTTCGGCCATTGATGGCGCACTTTGACCCAACTGCTCTCGAGGACTTTACGGACGCGGACGCGGTCCTTTGGACCGAACGCGCCCTACAGCGCCGGATCGACACGAAGTTTCTCGTGCCGCTGCCGCGCGTGCCTGCGCTTTTGGAGAACCTCCGCGACTCCCACGCTCTCCTCCGAACGGGCGAGCGGCCCCTCGCGCGCTACGAGACGCTCTACTTCGACTCGGCGGACCTTCGTTTCTACCGCGAGCACCTTCGAGGACGGCGGCCGCGCCACAAGCTGCGCCTGCGGGCCCACCTCGACCGAGCCCTCTCCTTCGCGGAAATCAAAACGAAGTCCGCCGGCGCGCGGGTGCATAAGAAACGACAAGTGCGAGCGGACGTTCCGCTTATTCCTTCCGAGGCGGACCGGCGCTTCTTCGAACGCGCCGAAATTGTCGCGGACACACTCGGCCCCTCGCTCCGCACCACCTACCGCCGCGCGACGCTCGTGCCGACGGCGGCCGATGAGCGCGTGACCGTCGACGTCGAGCTTGCCTTTCGCGCGAATGAGCGCTCCGTCGCGCTTTCGCTTGCGGTGGTCGAAGTGAAGCAACCCCATTTCGCGGGCCGAAGCCCCGCCATGCTCGCCCTTCGGGGCCTCGGTCTTCGCCCCGCTTCCTTCAGCAAGTACTGTGCGGGGATCGACCTCCTTGGCCTCTCGCGACCCCGCGGAGATTTTCGCCACCGACTGCGGCGCCTCGGCGCCCTGCCCATGGACCTGCGCTGATGGAAAACCTGATTGGAGCGAACGAGTTCTTCGACGCCGAAGACTTCATCAAGTTGGTGGCGCGGCTCGCGCTCAACCTTGTCTTCGCGAGCCTGGTGATCCGTCGATACATGAAGCTCTACGACAACCACGCGTATCGCTTCACCTACGTTCTTTTCAACGTGATCACCTTTGCGCTGTGCTTCTTGCTGCGAAAGGTGCCGATCGAACTGGGCTTTGCCCTTGGGCTCTTCGCGGTCTTTGGCATCCTTCGATACCGCACTGAGCCGATTCGCATGCGCGACCTGACGTACCTATTCGTCGTCATCGGCATCGCGATTCTGAACGCCGTCGCCAACAAGAAGGTGACCGTCGCCGAGCTGCTCTTGGTGAACGTCGCGATCGTGGGAGCCGTGCTCATTCTCGAGCGGCGGAGCAACCACCTCGAACGGCACGAGGTGGTCTACGATAAGCTCGAACTCCTCCGGGGCGAAGAAGCCGCGCTCCTTGCGGATCTGTCCGAACGGCTTGGCGTCGATGTAAAGAGCGTGCGCGTTCGCCGCTACGATTTGCTCCGCGACGTTGCCGTGCTGGAGGTCGCCCACCGGAAGGCGCCCTCGTGAAGTGTCGGCACCCACTCCTAATCGTTTGCCTCGCCACGTTCGTCACGACGGACGCGCGCGCCGAGCGGGACGTACAGGGGTGGCTCTCGGCGGAGCTCGCCGCGCAACGGGACCGGCTGCAGCTCTCCGTCGCCCCCCAGCTTCGCATTCGGGACGCGTCCCCAGCGGTGAGCGAGTTTCTGACGGACGTGGGCGTTCGTGTTGAAGCGGCGCGCTGGCTGCGCTTCGGCGGGGCGTACCGAATCGCGGCCCAGCAGCAGCGTGGTGGTTGGGACATCGCCCACCGCGTGAACGGCGACGTGCATTTTCGACTGCGCGCGGGGCCGGTGCGCATTCGCAGCCGTACGCGCTACCAAATGCGCTTCGCGCCCGATCGGCGTCAGCGCGTACGCCACGTCGTTCGCCAGCAGTTTCGCGTGCGCGTGCGCGCGGAGCGCTTCCGACCCTTCGTCGCCACCGAGACCTTCGTGCGAATACGCGACCGCTTTGGAACGGAGTTCTGGCGCCAACGATTCACCGCCGGCGTTGGCTATCGCCGAAAGGACCACGGCATCACGCTCGCCTATCGGCTCGAAGTTCCGCTGACGCAAAACAACGAGCTCACCAGCCATATCTTCCTGCTCGGCTACGAGCGGGAGCTGGACTAGCTAACCAACCTACCTTTCACGTGATATGATGCGCGGATGGCTCGGTGTTCCACGCTCATCCTCGTCCTCGTCGGATGCGGCCAGCTGGACTTCGAGCCCCATGCGAACGTCGATGGCGGGCCCGACGAGCGCGTCGACGCCGCGGGCTCGGTCGACGCGGCTCCGCCCAGTGGACCGCTGGCGTTCGTCCCATCCTTCGTGGCTAGCAACACGGACGCGATCACGCTGAGCGGTCGCTGCGAACCGGGTCCTATCGAAGTTGGCGGGTTCGTCGAGCGGGAAATCGATTGCGTCGACGGTGCCTTCGAGATCGCGCTGAGTGCGCGCGAAGACGGTCGCTACGAGCTCACCGTCACCCAGGGCGAACTGCGCGCGAGCGGTACATGGCTTCGCGACACGGAAGCGCCGACGGTCCTCCAAGCGAACGCACCCTCGCCGACGCCGGTGCGATCGGCGCTGGTGAGCGTTCGAGCGCAGGACAACGATCTGCCGTTGCAGGTTTGCCTCACGCTCGAAGCGGCGAGCGACGCGTGCTTCGTCGACGGAAGCCCCGTCGAGCCCGCGGCGCCCGGAGCTCCCGTCTCCTTCGCGGCGCTCCCCGTACTCCTCGGCCTCGAACCCCAGGAGTATGTCGTGAGCGCCTACGTTCGCGACCGGGCCGGCAACGAGTCGGACGAAACGCGCGTGCGAATTCGCTTCACGCCATCGGACCCGCCGGCGGTGGAGCGGGTCATCGCCGTTCGGGCAGGCGCGACGCCAACGATTCCCGCCGCCTTCGATGCGCTTCAGGTTCGCCGGAACGAGGAGGTGCACGTTCACTTCAGTGCCAGCGACGCCCTGGGCTTGGTGGACGAACGCACCGTGCTCGCAACCACAGAGGACGAAGAAAGCTTCGTACCTGCCGCGGCCAGCCCTTGCGAACCGATCGCACCGAGCACGCACTGCCGCGCGCTGCGCTCGCCCACGGACGGCTACTTTCGCGTCCGCGTGCGCATCGAAAACGTCTCGGGCCAGGCGTCCACGGCCTCCTCGTCACCGCTCAACGTTCCCTTTCGCTTCCTCGCCGGCGACACGGATTCGGGCCTCGACGGAAGCGCCCAGGGGGCCACCTTTGCCGAGCGCGGCGGCGACAACGTCATCTACTCGGTCCGCGCCGCGAGTCTCCTGGCGCTCGATAGCGGTACGCTCATCTTTCTCGACGACGCGCGAGGCTTGCTGGCCATCGACCCTTCGCAGGCGCTCATCGACGTGCTCCTCCCGGAGACGGGCCGCTCCGCCGGCGACGGCGGCCCCTTGGCCAGCGCCGAGGCGACCTCCCTCGAGCAGCTCGCCTACGCCGGCGGCGATGTGTTCTTCGTTCGCGACTTGGACCGCGTTCGGCGCATCGACCTCGGCAGCGATCCGCCTTCGATCGACACGGTCCTGGGAGGCGGGGAGCGCATGGACGGCGAACGCCTCATGCCTCTGGAGGTGGCGCTGCCCGCCGGTGACTTCGTGTCCGAAATGACGCTGACCGCATCGCCGAACGGCGACCTCTACGTTGCGGCGGACACGAGCCCCACGGCAGGCGGCACGTGGCTTCATCTCGACGCGTCCGAAGGGGTGGTGAACCGCATTCGCTTCTCCGGGATGTGGAGCGGCTTTGATGTCTCCGCCTGCGAGGTGCACGGGCTCGCTTTCGAATTCGACGCGGCCGGCGAAGCCCTATCGGCGGTCGGCACGGTCGGCACAGCCGCCAGCGGTTCGTGCAGCGCGACGGCACCTGGTCGCGCGGACATGGCGGCGTTCTCTCCCAGTGGCGCCTTCCAGTCCGTCCTCGGCACCCCCGACCGAAACTTCAGCGACTACTGGGACCGCGCCCTCGCCTTCCCGGTGCGCGGCGTCGACGGGACGATCGTCTACAACCACCAAGGCGGCAAGCTCACCCGCTTCAACCCCGACGCAGGCGCCCTTGAGCTGATCACGCGCGGCACACGCGGTCGCTGCGACGACGGGACTGCGCTCATCGACTGTCCCATGCGAACCACCGGCAGCGCGATTGGGCGCGACGGCACGCTCTACCTCGTCGACAACGGGCAGATTCGCGTGCGCGACTCGCGCGGTGCGATTCGCACGCTCTTCGGTCGGGCCGCATGGGGCGAAAGCGGAAGCAGCGTGCTCGACGCGCGCTTCGGCCGGCTGGAGCACTTTTGGCTGGAAGACGGAACGCTGAGCATCATGGACGTCGGTGCAGCCCGACTCTTTCGGCTTAGCCCGGACGTCGAACTGCTCGCAGGCTCGGGCCTACCAGGCAGCCCGAGCATTGGGGAAGACGCCACGTCCCAGCACCTCTTCACGGAGGGCTTTGGCACCTACTGGTCCCAGTTCGGGATCATCAACGGCGAGTACCACTACGCCGACCTGCGCGGCATCAACGTGCTGCGTGAGGGCGCGTGGCAACGCGCCCTCGGCCACGGCGCTACGCCCTACCCCAACGTGAGCGATACGATCGCCGACGACGACGTGTCCTTCAACGGCGGTTCACTCACCGCCTACCCCGCGTCGGTCTTGGCCAAGAACGATGCGGGCACGGTGCTCGTAGGCGTCGGAGCGTACTCCGGCAACAACGGTCGCAACGCGCGCCTCTTCGAGTGGCGCCCGGACGATGGTCAGCTTCGCTACCTGACGGGCGACATAAACTCGCGGGGCACATTCTGTGTCGATGGGCTTGCCATCGATGGATGCTCGACGGTGCGGGGCCTCGACGTCATTGGCGCCGCGTGGTCCGCCGCCGACGGCGCGTGGTACGCCGGTGCACGGGACGAGGGACGCATCGTCGCCATCGAGCGGGGCGCAACGATGCGAACGGTGTACGACTTTGGCGCGCACCTCCAAGCGCTCGCCTACGACGGCGGCACGCGCTTCGCGGCCTGCACAAACGACGGGCGCCTCATGCTCGGATCGATCGGAAGCCCCCCGAGCGAGCTCCCGCTGGGCACGGACACGGTCGAGTGTGGACGCGGCATTCACTTCGACGGCACCGTGCTCTTCAGCATCGAACAAAACGGTGTGCCGGCCGTCGCCGAATACCGCGTCGACTAGCTTTTCCCGGAGGACTTCGTCCTCCCCCGTCCAAGTGTGAAACTTGGACGGGACCCCCTCCGGTTTCGAACGCTGCGCGTTCGGCCAGCGTCGCTGACGCGACCCCGGCACTGACCCGCACGTTAAAAACCCCTTGGGTTTTTGACGTATCGGTCGGCGTCCTTGAGTCGTGGTCGGTCATTTAGAGCGCTACAGCAGCGGCTCGTGGGATGGAAAGCTGCTGAGCGGCTGGGTCGCGTCCCCGCGACAGGCGCTGCCCGCATTCGGTCCAATGATGAACGTCCGGCTCGCGTCGATGCCCGCCTCTTCGTAGGCGCAGACATCCGTCGAGGCGTTGCCGTAGGCAGCGCGAATCTCGTGGCCGTCGCTCTGTAACTCGAGAAGAAGCTCGCGCTTGTAGGCGCCCACGTTTGGAATGCTCTCCGCCATCGACTGCGCCATGAAGAGGGGGCCCGGTGGAAACGCGCGATCGCTCAGCCATCGGCGCGTCATCGCGTCGTAGAGGTAGGGCCGACCGGTGATGTAGACGGGTTGCACGCCAGCGTCCGCGTAGGCCCAAGCTAGATCGACGGCGCCCTCGCGTACGGTCGCGTCCTCATCGAACACGACGTCGAGCACGCCCCGCCATTGGGCGCGCGAGAGGGCGGAACCGGAAAGCTCGAAGAGCGCTTCGGAGGTCGCCCCGACGTGATGAATGACGATGCCATCGACCATTTCGAGGTCGCTCGTGGTTAGCGTGCCGTCGATGTCGAAGACGACGACCGGTCCAGGCGGTACGACGTAGAGCCCGCCGCTCGCCCGCGACCCATCCGCGAGCACGATCATCTCCACTGCGTAGGGCGCGCTTCGGACCGGGAGTTCGACGCGCAGATCGAAGCGTGCGCGCCCGTCCGAATCGGTGGCCGCTACGCCCAGGTCGAGGAACTCGCACCCGCCTACGGCAACGAACGCCGCCACCTCCTCGCCCTCGAGGTCCGTGCTCGCCGGTCCATAGGCAAACTTGCCTTCCAGGCGCACGCGCTGCCCGCGCGGAACAAAGGCGTCACGAACAGCGTGGGTCGGCTCGCCCAAGGCGACGATCAGTTCGCTGCGGAGCGGACGCTGCCACCGGCCTTCCGGCGCCGGCGCTTCGCAGCGGTCTTCGACGCCTTCATCCGCGCAAGCGCCCAGAAGGAAGAGGAGGAGGAGTGCTCGGTTCATAGACCTACGCCAAAGCAAAGCCCGGGCCAGCACGCGCATCCGCGCAAATACGCCAAGAAAAACCCTAAAAGACGGGCGTTGTGGTCGTTGCCCGCGCGCCGCTTCCCGGCGCGAACACTCGGTCACATCCGTGCGTCAGGGCCACGCTCTTGCGCGCGCGGCGCCGAAAAGCATCGCCCGGCGGCTCAGCCGACTTCGTCGGCGATCCAGCCGAGGTAATCCGCGTCACCACCCGTCACGGGAAGCACGAGCAGCTCGGGAACGTCGTAAG
>JBCCRV010000064.1:0-17549 GCA_039201085.1 Myxococcota bacterium
AATAGATACGCATTTATCTACCCACGGAGCCCTTCTTATCAGAGGGGTGAATATCCAAGAAGAACAATTTGGGGAAACCCTATCTAGCTTATTTGGAGAAGAGCTTATCTCTTATACATATAGGTCTACTTCGCAGCCTGGATCGTCGCGTTCTTCGTCAAAGCCGCGCGCCGCAAGGCCCGACGCCGTGACCTCTTCACGGTGGTCATTTTCGTCGGCGGCATCACCCACTACGTCGTCTTTCGCGAGAGCGCCGTCGTGCATTCGTTTTGGGCCTGGCACGCCTGCGCGGCCGTCGCGATTGCCCTGATGGAGTTCGCCGCCTTTGCCGCCGCACGCATCGGACCGCGCCTTTCCTCGGACGCCGCGCGCCGATGGATCGCGCCCCTCTGCGCCGCCGCCGTGATGCTTCCACTCGTCGTGCGAAACGTTCAGCTCTCCCGCGACGCGCGCAGCGTCGGCGGCGCCATGTGGTTCGTGCGCCCGATTCGCACAGACGAGCCCTCCCCCTACGATTCGGGCCGCGACCTGCTCGAGTTTGCCGAACGGGTGAACGAGCTCACGGAGCGCGACACGGGCGTGCTCGTCGCGGAGAGCATCCTGCAGCTCCAGCCCGAACCCCGCTTCTTCACCACCCTCGACCGCGACACGCGCACCGTCGCGTCTGCACCGACGCAGCCGCCCCCGAACGGCCCGGGCGTCGGCTGGGTGTTCGTCGGTCGCCGCGATCGCATCAGCCTCTCGCGGCGCCGCGCCCTCGCGCAGGCGTGGAAATACCGCGAGTACGGGAACTTCGTCTTGGTCGACTTCCGATTGGCCACGCGAGACATCGAAGTCTACCGGCGCGACCACGCGGATTTCTCACTCGCCTACGCCTATTGGCGGAGCCCCTACGAAGGCCCCTCCGTCTACGTCCGGGACGACGAAGCGGAAGCGGCTCTCGCCGAATGAACGGTCCGTCGCTGTTCGCTCGAAGCGCTCTCTGCGACCATCCCGAGCGAACGTCCTTCCGCTTTGATCGATGAACGCTAAGCCTTCCTTGGCTGGCGCTTCTTCCCCAACTGGACGGCGAAGACCCGAGCATGCAGTAGCCCGCAGCATGGGCCTCGCAGCCGCCGCCCCTACAGGCACTGACCTTGGAACGGGCCGTCGAACTGGCAGCTCAGTCCGGGACTGATCATGTCGCAGAAGGGGTCGCCGCCGAAGAAGTCACAGCGGGGGGCGCAAACGCTGAAGGAACGCGTGTAGCAAACCTGGTCGACGTTGCCGACGCCTTCGCAGTCCGCGTTGGTGTTGCAGCGGCACGTGAACACGTCCACGAAGCCGTCGCCGTCGTCGTCTTCACCGTCGCAGCACTCGCCCTCAAGGCCGAAGGGACGGCAGTCCGTGTCTTCGCAGTCCACACGGCGGTCACCGTCGTCGTCGCGGCCGTTCGTGCATAGCGCCGGTCCGAGCTCCTGGTCGCTCATCATCAAACACGCGTCGTCCATCGCGCACGCGGGGTCGGCGCAGTCCACGAGACCGTTGCAGTTTTCGTCCACGCCGCCCGTGCAGAGCTCGGGGCGCGGCACGCAGCACGCGGGTGAAATGCTGCACTCATCGTCTTCGCAGTCCGTCAGACCGTCGCAGTCGTCGTCGTTGCCGTTCACGCAGCTCGCTTCACGGGGCAGGCAGAACGGAACACAAACGGGATCGTCTGCGCAGTCCGGGTCCTCGCAGTCGACGAGCCCGTCGCAGTCCTCGTCGAGGGGAAGGCCACACTGCTCTTCCACGCAAACGCTGCAGAGCGGGTCGCCCTCGCAGTCCGGATCCACGCAGTCGAGCAACCCGTCGCAGTCGTCGTCGGCGCCGTTTCGGCAGAGCTCGACGTCACATTCGCCGTCACAGCCGGGCGTGCCCGCGCAGGCGAAGTCGTCGCAATCAGCGCGGCCGTTGCAATCGTCGTCGACGGCGTTACCGCACACTTCGATCGGCAAACAGAGCCCGCAGAGCGGATCGCCTTCGCAGTCCGGGTCTTCGCAGTCCACAGCGCCATCGCAATCGTCGTCGCCGCCGTTGCGGCAGACCTCAGCCCGCGGCACGCAGCAAAGGCGCGCGTCGGCGCAGTCCGGGTCCTCGCAGTCCACCGCGCCGTCGCAGTCGTCGTCCGATCCGTTGCCGCAGCGCTCGGGCGCTGGGCGGCAGCATACCGGATCGTCGACGCAGTCGGGATCGCGGCAATCGGCGAGCGTGTCGCAATCGTTGTCGACGCCATCACCGCAGACTTCGGGGCCGTCTGCCGTACAGCACGTCGCATCGGCGGCGCAGTCCAGATCTTCGCAGTCCAAGAATCCGTCGCAGTCGTCGTCTTCGCCGTTGCGGCAGTTCAGTTCGTTGCGAGCGCACTCGCCACATCGGGGATCCCGGCTGCAGTCCGAGTCTTCGCAGTCGGTCCGGCCATCGCAGTCGTCGTCCCGCCCGTTGAAGCAACCGACCTCGAAGACTTCGCAGAACCCGCACTCGGGATCGAAGCTGCACGAATCGTCTTCGCAGTCCGTGAGGCCGTTGCAGTCGTTGTCACGGCCGTCCGTGCAGGAGCTTTCGACGCGCTGATCGGGAATGCACATCGCGCACCCGGGGCGCATCGCGCAGTCCGGGTCAGCGCAATCGAAGAGGCCATCGCAGTCGTCGTCTGCGCGGTTATTGCAGCGGCGCTCCACGGGCCCAACGGGCTCGCAGCCAAAGCAGGCGTCGAAACACTCGGGCGATTCACAGTCGAAGATCCCGTCGCAGTTGTCGTCCCGGCCGTCGAAGCAGAAGATCTCAATGTCCGAAACGGGCTCGCAGATTTGGCACTCCTCGATGTTCTCGAAGCAGTTTGGATCGGCGCAGTCGACGGCGCCGTCGCAATCGTCGTCGCGCCCGTCGAAGCACTCAAACTCGTCGGGAAGGATGGGGACGCAGCCGCACAACTCGGAGCCGGCGCAGTCGTCATCGCGGCAGTCCACGAGGCCGTCGCAGTCGTCGTCGCGCCCGTCGCCACAGGACGCTTCCCGCCGCGAAACGGGAATGCACTCGAGGCACTCGCGGGCTTCGGCGCAAGCGAAGTCGGCGCAGTCGACAAAGCCGTTGCAGTCGTCGTCGCGCCCGTCGCCACAGAAGATCTCGCTCATCGCCACGGGCTCGCACGCGCCGCAGTCGGGCGATCCGACACAGTCGCGATCGCGGCAATCCACGAGGCCGTCGCAATCGTCGTCCACGCCGTCACGGCAGCTCAATTCCGTGCGGGACGTGGGTTCGCACTCGCATTCCGGCGTGGGGAAGTTCTGGCATTCGCGTAGGGCGTCGTTGCACTGGTCGATCGTGCACTCAACGCCATCGTCGCAGCGCACGGGCACGCCGCGCTGGCATCCACCGGGCGTGCACACTTCGGCGCCGTCGCAAAAGCGGCCGTTATCACAACGGCGGTTGTCGAAGCCCGCGATGGCGCAGCCGCCTGCCGCCTCCGAGCACTGGTCGAGGGTGCAGTCGATGCCGTCGTCGCAGACGGGCCCCGGCGTGGCCACGCATACGCCGCCCTCGCAGAGTTCGCGGCCGTTGCAGACAAGGCCGTCGTCGCAGTCCGCGTCGCCGCCGCAGGCGCGCTCGACGCAGCCCACGCCGGGCTCGCAGATCTGCCGCGGAGGGCAGAGGTTCGAATCCGGAACCGATACGCATTCGCCCGTGGGTTCGGAGCAAGCCTCCACGGTGCAGTCAATCCCGTCGTCCACGCACGCGATGCCGGGCCCGGGAACGCAACCGCCCATGTTGCAGAACTCCTGGCCGTTGCAGGCGAGACCGTCATCGCATTCGCCGTCCGTTTCGCAGAAGGGCGGCGGCCCGTCGTCGCGCTGCATGTCGATGAAGCCGTCCGGCACACCTCCGTCGGGAATCGCGCCGTCGGGAATGCTCCCATCGGAGAAGTCGTCAAGCAGACTTCGACCGCAGGCGGTCAGCACGAGGGGCAGCAAAAGCAGAAGAGTGAGGCGTGATTGCATGGGCGACAGACGATGATGAGGGGCGATCTCAACCTATCATGAGGGGTTTCGGCAGACCCGGTTGGCGGCTTTATCCGGTGCAGCAATTTTCCTGCCGGGCATTTTTCCTAAAAAACCGCGAAAGGCCGCTGGGCCAAGGCGCGCCACCGTGCGAAATCGCACAAAAGCCCACCCCTTCGGCGGAATAGGCCAGCCGGGGCCGTGTTGTGCGCCGGGCGCGGCCCAAAAACCCCCTGTTTTTGCCGCCCTTGACTTGCGGCGGTGCAAGGCCACACTCCGCGCCGTCCGGTTCAACGGGCGATGAAAGGTGAGCGATGAGCGATGTGATGATCGAAGCGCGTGACCTCGAAAAGACCTACGGGGATTTTCACGCGCTCAGAGACGTGAGCTTCGAAGTGCGAAAAGGCGAAGTCTTGGGCTTTCTCGGCCCAAACGGCGCCGGCAAGACCACCACGATGAAGATCCTGACGTGCTTCATCGCGCCCACCAAAGGCACCGCCAAGGTTGCCGGCTGCGACGTTTGGGCCGATCCCATGGGCGTTCGCCGCGCCATCGGCTACCTGCCCGAGAGCACGCCCCTCTACACGGAGATGCTCGTGCTCGAGTACCTCGAGTTCATCGCGAAGATGCGCGGCTTTACGGGCCCCGAGGCAAGGAAGCGCATCAAGACGGCCGTCGAGCAGACGAGCCTCGGCGACGTGATCGCCAAAGAGATCCGCGCGCTCTCGAAGGGTTATAAGCAGCGCGTCGGCCTCGCTCAGGCCCTTGTGCACGAACCCGACGTCCTCATCCTGGACGAGCCCATGAGCGGGCTGGACCCGAACCAGGCGGCGGAGATTCGTGAGCTCATCAAGGACATCGGCCGCGAGCGAACGGTCATCCTTTCCACCCACGACCTCGGCGAAGTTCAGGTCACATGCGACCGCGTGCTCATCATCAGCAAGGGCAAGCTCGTCGCCGATGACAAGCCCGAAGAGCTCCGCGAGCGCGCCGGCAAGGCGCAGTTTGTGGTCACCATCTCCGGCGACGACAGTGGCGATACGCGGGACGTGTTCGGCAACATCGACGGCGTCGGCAACGTGAAGGTCAAGGCTGGCGACGAAGGCGAGACCCGCTACGTGGTGCTTCCAAAGGGCAGCGAGGATCTGCGCAGCGCGATCTTCGAAGCCGCCGTCGAACACAAACTTCCCCTGCTCGGCCTTGAGCGTAAGGACCAAGGTCTGGACGAGATCTTCCGCGATCTCACAACCGGCACCGCGGACCGCGCCGACGACAAAAAGGAGTCGAACTGATGCAAAACCTGCTGACCATCGCGGGACGCCAGTTCCGCAGCTATTTCAACGGCGCCATCGCCTACATCGTCGTGTGCTTCTTGCTGCTCGTCGTGGGCTTCTTCTTCTGGGAAACCTTCTTCCTCTATCGGCGCGCGACGGCACGTGAGTTCTTCAGCCTCTTTTCACTGCTGAACTACCTCGCCCTCCCCGCCCTTACGATGGGCCTGCTCGCGGAGGAGAAGCGCACGGGCACAATCGAACTGCTTATTACGATGCCCGTCGCCGATTGGCAGGTAATCCTCGGTAAGTTCCTCGGCGTCTACGGCCTCTACTGCGTCGTCCTTCTGCTGACGCTTCCCTACCCCATCAGCATCGCCCAGCTTGGCGATCTCGACTGGGGCCCGGTCTTCGCCGGCTACACGAGCTTGCTTCTGCAGGGCGGCGCGATTCTCGCGCTCGGCCTGATGGCCAGCTCGCTCACGGACAATCAGCTGATCGCCCTCTTCGTAACTTGGGGCTTCACGATCGTGTTCTTCCTGATCGACAAGTTCCTGCCCCTCGCCCCACTCTCGCTCACGTCTTTCTTGGAGTTCGTCTCCTTTGACGCGCACCTCGAGAGCATGCGCCGCGGCGTCGTTGCCGTGCGCGACCTCGTCTTCTTCAAGACCGTGACGATCCTCAGTCTCATGGTCGCCTTCCGTGCCCTTGAAAGCCGACGCTGGAGCTAACCATGGCTGACGAAAAAAACACCCCCGCAAAGAGCGGCGCGGGCGCCGCCGAGTCCCTCGGATTCTTCGCGTTGATCGCCGGCATTCTCGTCGTGCTCAACGTGCTCGCGTACAACTTCAACCTCGGCCGGCTCGATACCACCGAGCAGGGCACGTGGAGCCTGTCCGAAGCGTCGCGCCAAACGGTGGCGAACCTGACGGACGAAATGGAGATCATCGGCTACTTCAGTGAGGACCTCCCTGCCCAGTTTGCCAGCACCGAAAGCTACGTACGAGACATACTCGGCGAGTACGCAGCGGCCGCTGGCGGCAACCTGAAGATTCGTTTCGTGAACCCGAACGAAGACGCCGAGAAGCAGGAGGCCGCCGATGCTGGTGTGCCCCTCGCCGCCTTCCCGGACATCTCCAACGATCGCCAGGGTGTCGTCCAGGGATTCGCTGGCATCGCCTTCCGCTACCTCGGCGAGACCGAAGCGATCCCCACCGTCGAGTCGGTCGAAGGCCTCGAGTACCGCATCACGATGAAGATCAAAGAGATGGCGGGCGAGAAAACCGTCGTCGGCGTGGTCAGCGGCCACGGCAGCCCAACGCTCGCCGAAGGCCTCGGCTTTCTTCAGAACGCCCTTCCAGCCATCTACGAGCTGCGTGAAGTCGACCTCAGCGCTGCGGTCCCCGAGGACATCGAAGCGCTGCTGATCATCAGCCCGAAGGAACCGTTCACGGAGCCGGAGCTGCAAAAACTCAACGACCACGTCATAGCCGGGCGTTCGCTGGGCATCTTCGGCGGCGGCGCGCATGTGGATCTTGCGGGCCAAACGGGCCCAAGCGTGGGCACCGACGACCTTGGCCTAGGCCAGCTCATTGGCGGCTGGGGCGCGCAGCTCAACGGCGACATGGTGATGGACTGCTTCGCCGGCTGCGGACGCGTACCCGTGCAGACGCAAACGCCCTTCGGCACGATGCGCGTGCCGGCACCCTACCCGCCAATGCCCGTCGTGGCCTTTGACGAGTCCGTGCAGGACCACCCCGCCGTCTTTCGCCTGCGCAACGCGCAGATGCCGTTCACAAGCAGCATCGAGCTGACGAGCGCACCCGAAGGCGTCGAAGTTCGCACGCTCATTCAATCGACGGAGCAGTCTTGGCGCGAAACGACCACCATCGACGTGACGCCCCGCCAACAGTGGAACCAACGCGCCGAAGGCCCGTTTAGCCTGATGGTTGCCCTCGAGGGCGCCCTGCCGAGCGCCTTTGGCGAAGGCAGTGCCGAACGCGCGCGCGTGCTCGTCTCCGGAACGGGCGATCACTTCATGTGGCGCCCCGAGTTCCAGCCGCAGCTTCCGCCGGGCCAGCAGCTCAACGAGCAGCAGTACGCCGCCATTCTTGGCCTCGCACTGAACAACATCGACTGGCTTGCCGCCGAGTCGGAGCTCGTTGCGCTACGCGCCAAAACCGTCGACGATCCCCAGATCGCCATTCCCGAAATCCTTGCCGCCGAGCAGCAGTTCGAGGCTGCGCAGGAGCAGGCCGAAGAGGCGATTGAAAACCAGGACCAGGGCGAGCTGAACGAAGCCGAGTCCCAGGCCCAGGCCGCCGTCGACGCCTACAAGGAAGCGGAGGAAGCCTTCGACCGCCGCAAGCTCAACTTCAAGCTCTTCAACATGCTCGGCATTCCCTTCGCCTTTGCGCTCTTCGGCGCAATTCGCTGGCGCATGCGGAACACCCGCCGAAAGAACCTGAGCCTTTAGTGCCCCAAGTTCGCCAGGACGTGAACATGCCACCGATCTTTTCGCGCACTCCTCGAAACATCTCGATATTCCCGCGTCGCGCCCCCTGCGGACGCGAAAACCCTCGCCGATTTCTTCAACTCCCTGCGAACCCGGGACACTAGGAGCACAGCAGACATGCAGAACCAACGACTGGTCATCGCCGGCGTGATCTTCGCGCTGCTCTTGGGCGGCGCCGTGTACGCCCTTAATCAGCGCGAAGCCGCCGACGCCGGCGAAGCAGAAACGACGCCGGAGCTTCCGGCCATCGAGCGCGAAGCGATCACGCGCATCACCATCACGCGCCCCGAAAACGATCCGATCGTGCTCGAACAGCGCGGCGAAGAGTGGCGCGTGACGGCGCCCGTCGACGCGGAAGCGGATCAATCGGCCGTGACCACCGTGCTCGACAAGCTTGGAGACCTGGAGGTCACCGGCGTCGCCGCCCGCCGCGAGGAGAACCACGCGCGCCTCGAAGTGGACAGCTCAGGCATTCGCGTGGAGGTCGCCCAGGGTGAAGGTGAGCCCGTCGTGCTGATCGTGGGCGCCTACCGGGACCGCAACACGATGATTCGCGTGGACGGCCAAACGGAGGTGCTCAGCGTGAGCGGCAGCATCAAGTACGCCTTCAACAAGGAGCTCAAGGACTGGCGCAACCGCCGCGTCTTCGATGGCCTTCAGGCGGACCGCATCCGCGAGATCACCTTCGAAAGCGAAAACGGCCGCTACGCCTTCGCGCGCACCGGCGCCGGCGAATGGGCCCAAGCCGATGGCGAAGAGCCCATCGAACGCTTTGGCGCATCAAAGGTTCAGTCGATCGTCGCCTCGATCGCGGGCATGCGGGCCGTGAACTTTGCCGACAACGCCGACGCAAGCGCCGCCGGCTTCGACGCCCCCACGGGCACGGTGACGTTGGGCATTGCCCCCGAAGACAACGAGGAAACGGACACCGAGAGCGCCGAAGGAGAAGACGCGGAAAGCGCGGAGGATGACAGCGCCGAAGAGAACAGCGCGGAAGACGCGGAAGACGCCGAAACTGCAGCGCCCTTGACACGGCGCATGATCTCCGTCGGTGGCCAGACCGATAGCAACGAATGGCACGTCCGCGCGCAGGACAACCCCGTCATCTACGTCGTCAGCGGCTACCTCGCCGACCGAATGCGCCCGGACATCGAAAAGTTTCAAAACCCCGAGCCGGGCTCCGAACCCGAAACCCCAACGCCCCCACCTGGCGCCGGCATGCCGGGCATGCCGGGCATGCCGGGTGGCCCCGGCGGGAACCCGCAGATTCCGCCCGAACTGATGCAGCAGATCCAGCAGCAGCTTCAACAGCAAGGCGCCGGCGGCGGCTGAGCCAAACCGAGTGAAGGCAAATGCCTGTCCCTTTTCAGGGACAGGCATTTTTTTTTCGCAACCCCTTCAGCACTCGGCCCGACTGCCGTTACGGCGTTTAGGGCCGAGAACTTAAGGGGCGATTCATGGCATCACGTAGAAACGAGCGAGCACTTCAGCGAAAGACACGGGAATACGCTCCATGTATTCTTCGAAGCGGGCGTGAAGGCACCCGGTGTGAAGCGCACCTTGCGGGGTTCACTGAGGAGGGTGCGTTGCGAATCGCCCCAGTGGCCGTTGACCAACTCGGTGACGAGAATGCCCAAATCTGTTTGTTCGTAGAGGGTATTGAAAGTGGCCTTGAGCTCAGCGGCTACAGCAAGCTCAGTCCCCGGTCGATCTCCGTCGTCCCTGAGGCGGGCCATTGGTTTGCACTAACGCAGCGACCACGTTGGGTTGGCACGGGATGCTACGTGCTCATCCCCGACGGAATCGGAGGCATGCATATGTTCCCGGTCTGCGACGTTTCGTCCGCAGGAGCGTCGGTGCGAACCGAGCGTGCCCTTCCACCGGGAACAAAAGTTCAAAACGCGGAGCTGATCGGCACACATGGCGTGCTTCGGCGCAGTAACGCGACCGTCATAAGAAGCACACCCTGGTGCGATGCTGCAGGACGCACAGGGTTCCGCTCGCTGATCGCTTTCGACGAGCATGTAGCATCCGCCCCGTCGGAGCCAACAGTACTTGCCGACCCGGAGCGAATCAATGAACTGGTCGGGCTATGCACCTCGCTTAATGTTCAAGGTCTGCTTCATCCCGCCGCGTGTTCAACGTTCACATTCGCCGCAGCAGATCGAAACGGAGGGTTGATGCTCCGTGCCGAGGCAGGGGAGATTGGACCACGATTCCTGCAGGTATCATTCGTCATTTTCGGAATCCACTATTCATACCGGGCGCGCGTGCTTTCACGTTCCCGTCACAGTCTGCGTGTATCAAGACCAGCAGCGCTAAGGGTGCAGGGAAGACGGAGCGAACAACGTGTACCCCTCTACGACCGCGCATTCGTCGAAGCGACACACCCCTTAGTCGGTGTTCTGCGTTCACCAGTGCGCAACATCAGCACCAGCGGCCTTCTTATTGATGAGCTACGCGCGCCGATCTGGCGCGGTCTGGCGCTCGCCAACCTCCGAGTGGAGCTAGAAGGCAAGACTTTCCCCCTTGGAAGCGGTGAAGTCGTTAGTACGGGCAGGGGGGTAGGAATTCGCCTTCACACAAGCAAGCCCGGAAAGGACTTTGTTGCGGCGCTCACTTCGATGAAGCGGCCGGACCTCAAGGTGCACACCGGCGAGTCCATGGACGGCCATATTCGGTTCTTCGAGCGCATGCACATGTTGCACGGGCACATGCGCGACATGGTCTTCAACAACGAAGCCTCAACCCGCGCAGGGTGGAAAAAGATTCACTCAAAGGACGAGGTCGCTAGAACGTTCTCGCGTATCGAAGACGGAGAGATAGTCGCAACCGTCTCTGCGCTACAAGCCTGGTCAAACACATGGCTCGGCCAGCATCTCGGGGCAGACCCCAATCGCACAGGATGTTCACCTGGTCAGCTACTCTTAGCGTTCCTCGACCATGTGGTACCGCGAGACGACTGTCACCGCATGCTCTTCTTCGCCACGCGAGGCAACGAACGAATGCAGAGGATTCACGAACGGTTCGCGGGTATGACTGGGACTAACGAAGCGATGATTCGTTGTGAGCTCGACCTGTGGGTAGTCCCAAGAGCGAAACGCAAACCACTTCCGCCCCACGTCGAATGCCGCCCACCGAAGCGACGCGAACTCGTCATGATCGAGAACGCTGCTGGCCGGGAGTTTGGTCCGGAAGCTGCACACGCACTCTCCATGTCTGCCGATACCTTATCGCTTCGCGACTTGTCGAAGCGCTTTGCACGCGTCGGGCTCGAGCGAACCAGGAGGATTGAGGTCGTGCTCGTGGACGGCGAACCAGTTCTCGCCGCGATCCACGAAGAGTCTTCCGACGGGGTATGCATTGCCGGCTTTACGAACGCGACATGGCTATTTCCTCTGCCGCCTCGCCAGTCGATTGACACTCGCGCGCTCGCGTCGGCTCAACGAGCCTACGTACTCAGTCTGCCTTCAGCCCACGCTGACAGGTTCGTTGTATGTTCGGCTGCGGATGCAGACGCCTTTCGTGCACTCGGCGCAGCTATAGGCTTCGAACTCACGATGCGGGTGCTAAACCGAAGCGGCCTCCGCCGCTATACCGCATACCTCAATCAATCCTACGGAGGCGCGCAAACCCAGCGCCAGCAAGGAGCTAACGTTGCCGCAAGCTAGCGCCTACACAGCGGATATGTTTGGTGATCTCAGCTCGGAACTCGCTCGCCTCGAGGCGCAGGCTCAAGCCTGCTTCCGACTCGAACGACCGGTCTACCAGTCGCTTGGACTGCTCCGCGAATGCGACGTTCTGGACGTTGGCTGTGGCTCGGGCGGTCCCGCCTCGCTCCTCATGAAGGAAGGATGCCGTGTTACCGGCGTTGATCGAGACGCTTCGTATACCACCGAGGTGCCTCCCGGAATGCGTCGGTTTACGGCAGACGCGGCGAACCTACCGTTCAAAACCGCGTCGTTCGACTTCGCGTACTCACGCCTGGCCTTCCAGCATCTGCCCAACCCGGTCGCCGCCGCCGAAGAAATGACGCGCGTTACGCGGCCGGATGGTCGAGTCGTCATAGTCGACGCCGATCACAGCTGTCGTAGCGTGTTCCCTCCGCTGCACTCCGTCACCAAAGCGACGAGTCGCTGGATCGAGCGTGCGCAGAAGATCGGAGCTAACGCGGAGATCGGCCCTGCCCTGCCCGGCATCTTGGCAACCGTCGGCCTCCGCGACATTCGCGTAGACGTCGTCCAGGTCGATACGACTCACCTTTCGAAAAGAACGTTTGCGGATATTCTGCTTGCTCCCATGCTTTCCACCATTGCCAATAAGGACTCAGGCACGCTTGAGCAGTGGGTGGCAAACCCCGCTGCATACGCCTTCGCGCCTCTCTTCATTGTAAGCGGTCGCGTGCCGTATCCGTAGATCGTGGAATCCAACACCGCCGAGAATTCGCAAGATGTTCAGAGCTTCTTTCTGTGTCCGTTCTTGGACATGGCGGAAGATGCTCGGGGAGCCGACGCCGTTCGGGAAGCGCTTCGGACCATTCCAATCGAGCCAAGCCTCATTCGGGACCGAAGTGGCTGGCTTTCGCTCGAGCGGACGGAGAAAGGACTACGCTTGCTGGCGGAGTTGACTGGAGACCCGACGGTGGTGGCGCGTGCGGGGCGCGCCGCATTTACCAAACGTTACCTTGGTATTCTCCGAATGATCATTCGCGCGGTCGGCTCACCCAAGACTGGGTACGACCAAATGGTGTCGGGAGCAGCTCGCTACAACAAGGTCGGCAAGTTCTCAATCGAGCACGGCCAACCGGGAGAGCTTACTCTCGTTTATGAGACGGTTGGCAAAGACGAGCAAGACCCGATCACTTGCGAGACTAGGGTCGCAAACATCGAAGCATTCCCAACGGTCTTCGACCTCCCTGAGGCACGAGTTGAGCACACCGAGTGCATCCATAAAGGAGGAGCGCGGTGCGTGTATCACGTCAGCTATCCGGAACGAGCGAGGAAACCGTGGAGACTCCTTGCTGCACTAGGAGGAGCGGCTGCCGGTACGCTCATCGGCCTTCCTTCTTTCTCATTCGCCGCTATTCTCGCGGCTTCATTCGCGACTCTGCTGTACCTCATTGCTGCAAACCGCGAAGCCCAAGGGCAACTCTCTACCACTCTCGAGACCGTCTACGAACAGCAAGACGCTGTCGAGCTTGCTGCGATCGACCAGGAGCATAGGTTCGCGGAGCTACTCGAAGCGAAGGCTGGAGTGGAGCGCCAGGTAGAAGCGCGTACCGCAGAACTACGAGCTACGAGCGACCAGCTTGCGGAGACACTGGATGAAGTCCGAGAGTTGAGTCAGGCTCGTACTGACTTTTTCTCGAACATGTCTCACGAGCTGCGCACGCCGTTAACGCTCATGCTCTCGCCGCTTTCACAGCTAACCAAAGGTGAAGAGCCGCCCGGCGGGCGCAACGCCGCTCTCGCCTCTATGCAGCGTAACGCAGACCGACTGCTTCGCACAATCAACCAGCTACTCGACCTTGCGAGAGTCGAATCTGGGAACGCCACCGCGGAACGAGCACCCGTGGCGCCAATTGACCTTCTTTATGCGATTGAGGCTTCCTTTGTCGCTGCAGTCCAGGCAAAGGGTGTAACACTCAACGTCGAAGCGGAACATGGATCCAATCTCATGCTCGATGGCGGATGGATGGAGACCGCGCTCACGAATCTCACCGCCAACGCCCTCAAGTTCAGCCGGGCTGGAGACGTGATCACGCTAGCGGTCCGCGACCAAGGCGACGAGGTGATCTTCGAGGTGCGCGACACGGGTCGGGGTATTCCCGCCAATAAACTGGAATCGCTCTTTGAGCGCTTTGCGAGAGGGGCCGGGCCAGGAGCCGGTACGGGCATCGGGCTGTCCCTCGTGCATGAAGCCGCGCGGCTTCACGGTGGAAGAGCTGATGTACGCTCCCGGCTGGGGGAGGGAAGCACATTCAGCCTCCACATCCCGCGCGTTGTCGCGGACGGTGATGCCGTCAGTCATACCCTCTCCGCACAGGAAGCCGTCGCAGACGTTTGTATCGAACGGGACGGTCCGGACCGTTACGCGCCGCTTGCGTTTGTCGCCGAAGACAACCCGGACGTCCGTACTTTCGTCGCGGACATACTGAGCGCTCACTACCGCGTGCGTACGTACCGCAATGGCCTGGAGGTATTGGAGGCCGTCGACGAGGAAATTCCCGATGTCTTCGTGACCGACGTCAACATGCCTGAAATGGACGGTTTGGAACTCACTGCTGCGCTGCGTAAGAAGCGTGGACTGGAAGACACTCCTATTGTCCTTGTAACCGCACGAGGGGAGGCCGATCAGGTTATTGAG
The DNA here is from genome assembly GCA_039201085.1 of Myxococcota bacterium. Taxonomy (GTDB): domain Bacteria; phylum Myxococcota_A; class Polyangia; order Polyangiales; family Houyiibacteriaceae; genus JBCCRV01. Next base: position 14,169 of record JBCCRV010000064.1, read on the forward strand.
GGCTTCGAAGCTGGGGCCGACGACTACGTGATCAAGCCATTCCACGGGCGCGAGTTGCTCGCTCGGACGGATGCGCTCGTTCGCGCTAAGCGAATGGCCGGACGCCTGGTTCATCAAGAACGGCTGGCTACTGTAGGCGTAGTAGCAGCGTCAGTCGCTCACCATATTCGCAATCCACTGAACGCGCTGATTGGCGGCCTACCGGCGGTTCGCGGCCGCCTCGAAGCATCCAACGGTCCGGGGCTCGACGGCCCCACTTCCCGCATGTTCGACGTTTTCATGGACGCGGCCGAACGAATCGAAGAAGTATCTACGGACCTTCTTGACCTTTCGCGTACGGATCGAGAAGCCCTGCAGCGGTTTCCCCCTGGGCGTGGACTCGCAGCGAGCGTCCGCCTGATGGAAACGCGGTTCGGAGACGCGATTCAGATCGACCGCGCCATCGATGAAGACGCTCAGGTCGAGGGACGTCCCGGCGAGCTTCATCACGTATTCCTGAACTTACTCGACAACGCCGCACGGGCGATGAGCAAGGGCGGCAAAGTCGAAGTCGTTGGACGGGTGAACGACGCCCACTACGACGTGGTCGTTCGCGACGACGGTCCTGGAATTCCCGACGCCATCCTAGACCGCGTGTTCGAACCGTTCGTAACGACACGCGCCGCCGGCGAAGGAACCGGTCTGGGCCTTGCGATCGCTGCGGACGTTGCCAAGCGACACGGTGGCTCAATTTCCGCGGGTCGAAGCCCTTCTGGAGGGGCTGAGCTGCACCTACGTATCCCTTTGGCGTAGCTCACCTAGCCGGGGTTGCTTGGCCTGAAGACTCCGTCGACGAGGCGCAATCTCGAGACACAATCCGTCCATGATACGGAGCAGGCGCTAGGGCTCTACCCTTGCAAACATGTTCGGATTCCACCGTCGTGCTAGCATGCGACCGTGGCTGTAATAGACTACAGAGCGTACCCGGTTCTGTGTGTCGACGATGAGGAGCCCAATCTCATCATGCTGCAATACGCACTCGAGCCGCACTTTGATGTGGAGGTTGAATCCGACCCGGTCAGCGCCGCGAAAAAGCTCGCGACGATGAAATACGCTGTGCTTCTGACGGATCAGCGAATGCCGTCCATGACCGGAGTCGAGCTTTGTGCTCACGCGCGAGCGGTGTCACCTGACACGGTGCGAATAATGATCAGCGGATACTCGGATGCTCACTCGACGATAGACGCTGTGAATCGCGGTGCTGTATCCCGTTATGTTCAGAAGCCCGTGCGAGAGCCGGAGCTAGTGGAGGTAGTCCGTACTGCGATCAATATGCTCCATGCCAAGCGCGCGGTCGCTGAACTTGAGTCACAAATGGTGCGAGGTGCGTCCAGCGAAGCGCTAACGCAACAAGAGGCGCGCATCGCTGGCAGGCTTCGAGCGCCTCTTGACTCCGCCAAGCATGCACACCAGCACCTTCGCGACCTTTCTGTTGCCATTCGAGATAGCGGCGCTCCCTCCCAACTTGTCGATGCGCTGACAGACTCCGCGGAAGACTTAGGCGACTCGCTAGCGCGGATAGACGCTGAGGTTGCGAAGCTAGGCGGTACGAGCAACGTCGAGGAGGAACGCGCCGACCTCCATCGCGTCCTACGCTCGATGCTACGTGTGTCGGGTGCGCCGGCAGGCCAAGGTCAAGAACCTCCGCTTTGGGTGGCCATGTCTCCGGTAGGTTTGGGTCAAGTCCTTGGGGCGGTGTACAGGAGAGCGCTGCGTGTTTCACTCACCAGTTCCGCGGAAGTGAGCATCCTGCTGGAGGACGATCGTGTAGCGGTGCGTGTCAGCGACGACGGTCCGGAGCTCTCGGACGAGCAACTTGAAGCGCTTTTCGACGCCCGGCTCGAACCCTTGCCGGGGGACGATGGTCGGACCATGGCACTTGCGGCGGAACGTCTACGGAACGCCGGTGGCGAATGCGTATCGTTGCGCGATGGCGCGCGAACAGCTGTGATTATCCAACTCCCTCGAGCCACTCCTCCCACCACTCCATAGCCGGTCCGATCGAACGGGACATCCAGCGCTCTTCGCCGGATTCTGTCGAACCCACAAGGCGCCATGCAGTCCTCGCATCGCGGCAAACCGTGCCTTTCTGGATCGAGATAGGTGCAGGGGCTGTTTTGACCCTAACCCCCCGACATACCCGCGGCCGAGCAACTGCATTCGGCACCGCCGCGCTCTTGACTACGAGGTGTCGGATGAACTCTTCGTTTCCCATAGCACAGCTGTCCGAAGACCATGATGTCCTTGGCATGGAGCTGCAGGCATGGGGTCTGATCGCAGTACTAGAGGCCACCGAAGAAGAGGTAGGTCGCGAACGGGTTGACGAAGTCTTCGATAGTTGGGGCATCGACGTGCGTGGTCTGCTCCAGCGGCGTGCGTGGACCACGCTCGAGTTCGCAGAACGCTTTATGGACGCCATGGTTGGTCTGGCGGGAGAGCATATTGTTCACCGCGCCGGGTGGCGCGCGATGTCGCCCAGGTACCTCGGGCCCATCTACCCCCTACTTCGGGCAGTCGGCTCGATTCGCGGCACCATCCACCAGATTGCGAAGCAAGGTCCGAGGTTCAACAAAGCCTTTCATCAGTCCGTATCCGAGACTGGCCCTGGGCAGGTAGTCCTTCGGTTCGTCCTGGCTCCGGGGGTCGAGCAGCCGAGGACGCGACACTTCTTCACGTTTGTACGTGCACAAGCGGAAGCGGTTCCCGCGCTGTTCGGCGGCCGTCCAGCAAGTGTCAGGGAGCAGCAACTCGGTCGCACTACCGAGTTCAATGTTGAGTGGGACGAAGAAGGCTTGAGCCTGCCGAACTGGCCTCTTTACCCAGTGAGCGTACTGGCAGTTTTTATCGCGGCACTCGCAGCGGGCGTGGGAACAGGTGCCGCCGTTGCGATGAGTCTCTTCGGCGGTGCGGCGACGCACGTCTTCTACGAGGCGCGCCGCCCCTCAGATGAGGCGCTCAGGTATCTCAACCACGCCCACGAGTACCGCGAAGGACTTGTGGAAAGCGCGCGTGAAAGTGAATCACGCTTCGGCGACCTCTTGGAGGCAAAGGCTGGAGTGGAACGAGAAGTGGCGCAGCGTACTTCTGAGCTCAAGGCAACCAGTGAACAACTGGCTGCGACCCTCGACGAAGTTCGCAAACTGAGCCAAGCACGCACTGACTTCTTTTCGAACGTGTCCCACGAGCTTCGAACGCCGCTGACGCTCTTACTCTCGCCGCTCGGACAACTCGTGAGAGGCCAGGAACCTCCGGGGGGGTACGACGCGGCGCTTGCCTCGATGGAACGAAACGCCACCCGACTCCTCAACACGATCAATCAGCTGCTTGACCTGGAGCAGATCG
>JBCCRV010000065.1:0-17457 GCA_039201085.1 Myxococcota bacterium
GCGTGAACGTTCACGCATCGATTCTTCCCCGCTGGCGCGGCGCTGCACCGATCCAGTGGTCGATCGCCAGCGGCGATTCGCACGCGGGCGTCAGCCTCATGGCCATGGACGAGGGCATGGACACGGGCGCCGTCTACGCCGTCGCCAAGCGCGCGATCGAAGCGAAAGACACGGCAGGAACGCTGAGCGTTGAGCTCGCTGCAATGGGCGCCGAGCTCCTCAAAGCGAAGCTCGAGGACGTGGTGCACCACAGCCTGCCGGCCGTTCCCCAACCCGACGATGGCGTCACGCACGCGCGCATGCTCACAAAGGAAGACGCGCGCATCGATTGGACGCGAAGCGCCAGCGCCATCGACGCGCACCGACGCGGCATGACCCCTTGGCCCGGCTGCTTCACAACGCGCGGTGATGAGCGGGTCAAGATTCACGACGCGGCGCCTACCCGCGCGCCCAGCCGCGGCGCGCCCGGCGAGGTGCTCGAGCTTGACGAGCGCGGCCTGCTCGTCAACTGCGGCGAGGGCGTGCTCGCCCTCAAGGTGCTTCAGCCTGCTGGTCGAAAGCGCCTCGACGCCCAGAGCTACGTGGCCGGCTACGGCATGCCCGAACGCTTCGGCGCGTTCTGAGGCGAAGGCGCCAGGCCGAGCGCCATCACGGCGACGATGGGAGCTTAACCGATGGACCGTGCGGCCTTCGCCGCTGGTGCCGCCTCGGCGTACAGCCCGCGCAGGTCTCGAGCTCATCCCAAAAATCGCCGTGGTCCAGTTCGCGCGGAACTCAGCGTCCGCGAACCGGAGTAATGCCGAGCATTTTCGCGGTGAGGGGATGGCTGAAGGTTGTATGAGCTAGCAGCAACATGGCAGCGGCGATTTTCGGGATGAGCTGCCTCCCTCCGGCGTAGCCCGGATCGCAGCGGCCCGGCCAAGTGCGCCGACGCGAAATCGCGCCCGACTTCGGGTAGATCGATGCGGTTAGCGTGCGCCGCAGCGGCGCCTTCATCACCCTTCGGGGCGGCGAATAGCCGGCCAGGTGTTGCCTCCCACCCCGCACTGCCTCAGGGTCGGGCCGTGAAGATCTACACGAAGACCGGCGACGCCGGCGAGACGGGCCTCTTCGGCGGCGCACGGGTTCCCAAGAACGACGCGCGCGTCGAAGCCTACGGCGACGTCGACGAGCTCAACAGTGTCCTGGGCGTGCTGCGAAGTCACACGGCGGACCACGTGGAACTCGACGGGCTGCTCGCCAAGATTCAAGCCCGACTCTTCGACGTGGGCGCCGAGTTAGCCACGGCTGAAGGTCGCGACATCGCCGACCTTCAAAAGATCAACGCATCGGACGTCACGGCCCTTGAGGCCTCGATCGACGCGCAGGAAAAGGACCTCGCGCCGCTCAAGACCTTCGTGCTTCCCGGCGGCTGCGCCGCCGCCGCTGCCGCCCACCATGCCCGTACGGTCTGCCGCCGCGCCGAGCGACGACTCGTGGGGCTGAAGGCACTCAGCGACGTGCGCGACGAACTGCTGCACTACCTCAACCGGCTCAGCGACTTTCTCTTCGTCGTCGCCCGCACGATGAACCACCGCGCCGGTGTCGAAGACGTGCCCTGGGTCGGCCGCGGCGGCTGAGCCCGCCCTATCGATGGCGGAGTCAAGGATTGCAGGCGCCGAGTCGGCAACCGCGCGAGCACAAAAAGTCCTTCGCGCCGCAGCGGCCGCGCGAACACTGCCTCTCGAATACGCGCAGCGTCCTGGGAGAAACCATAAACCAAAGTTCGATCGCGAGCCCTTGTTCGTGCGGCGCTGAAGTCCTTTTGCTCCGCGTACATGCACCCACCGTTGACCGTCATCGAGCCGCGCCCTACGATTTTGATGTTCCTTCTGTGTTCTTTGTGTGGACGGAGTTTTTGAATCCCTGACCAGGTCGAACAGGGGGTTTACCCGCGCGTGGTGTGCAGGACCGGCATATGTCATCGGGAAGCCTAAAGCGCGCGACACCGGCTCCCACCTACTGAAAAGTAGGGGTTCGACTCCATTTTCATCCCACGTTTTCACGGTTCGGAACGTTGATCTCGAAAAGCCGCATTCCATCGAATGCGGCTTTTCTTTTGCCTGCGGATCAAAAGCGGCGGACGCTCAGGGGCCTGTCTTCAAACGAGCGTGCGTGGCTTCATCGTCACGCTGCGCGGCCTACTTGACCGGCGTTGCTTTGAGCGCGGCCTTGCCGTTCTTCTCGTAGACCTTAAAGCGCACTTCGGCCACGCCGTGCTTCGACTTGATCGCATTCGCGTTCTTTTCGAGGGTCGCGAGCAGCTTCTCGTAGGTCAAACCCACGGTGGCTTCGCCGAGACGGTGCTTCATCGCAATGAAGTCGTCATACACCTGGCGATAGTGGCGCTCGAGTGGCGACGTTTGCGAAGCCGCGATGAGTTCGTCTGGCACGGCCGCAACCATCGTTGCGCCCGACTCGTCGTCGTCGTCGAAGGGGCTCTCCGGCATCAGCGGCGCCGGTGGCGGCGGTTTCGGCGTCGATGGCAACGCCGTCGCTGCCGGCGGCACCGAGGGCGGTCCCGCCGGCAGGGCCGCGACCGTGGTCGGCTGGGGCTCGTCGTCCAGTTCGGCGCCAGGCGGTTCAAGGACCGGCTTGGGCGCCGCATCAAAAAGGTCGTTCTTCGGCGCGTCTTCCTTCCCGTCCGCAAAGCCGAAGTAGGGAGAGCTCGAGGACGAACCTGCCTGCCCGAGGATCTCGTCGAGGTCGGCCTTTGCCTTTGGCGCGGCCAAACCGCCGCCGCCACGACCGAGCGCTTCGTTGATGCTATGCGCGATCTTTCGAAAGCGGGCCGGAACTCCAGCCTCGTCAAAGTGCGGCGCGCTGCCCGCGCCGACGGCCTCTGCCAGCTTGCGAAAGCCGCTGAAGGGCCGGTCGCGCTCCAAGAAGAAGAAGAGCACGCCAAGGAGCGCAAGCACGAGCGGAACGGCGACCACCAAAAGCCAGTTGACCGAACCCATCACGGCGTCCGGAACCGCGTCGAAGAGCGCCATCGGCGATCCCAGCACGGCCGGCGTACGCGCGATCGCATAGCCTGCCCCCGCATGCCGTGCCGTGCCCTTTGCAAGCACGAAAACACCCACGCCGTCGTTTGGCAGCTCCACCACTTCCGAGTGGCCCCGCTCGTTGAGCTCGGGCGCTTCGAGGGCTGCCGCGAGGCCCGTTTCCAGCTCGGCGCGGCTCACGCCGGGGGCGTCTGCATCGACGGTCGTGATCTCTCCGCGAAAGAAGAACGCAAGGCTGACGTCGCCGAGACGGCTGCTGAGGCGGTTCGCCAAGTCCGCGCCGATTTCACTGCAGTGAACGATCGCACCGACGTAGCGGTTGCCCTGCACCACCGGTCGCGCCGCAGCGCGGTAGATGGCGGGGTTTTGGCCGTCGCTGTACACGAGCACGTCGTCCGTGAGGTACCCGCGCAAGGCGCGTTCAGCGACGGGAAAGGCACCGATGCCCGCACCCGCGGGAGGCGTCGTGCCGCCAAGCTGAGCCACGATCGCGCCGTTCGCATCGAGGGCAAAAAGCAGCTGGGCCGCGCCTTCCTGAAGCTGACCGTTGAGCTGGGCCAAGGTGTTGCCGAGACGGGTTCGCGCAGCGCTGTCCAAGCCGCGCCTGCCGTTGCTCGCCGCGGCAAGGGCCGTCCGAACCTCTTCATGGGCCGCCATCGGTCCGAGTGAGTCGAGACGGTTACGCGCATCCGTGCGCAGCATGAGCTCAAGTTCGGCGCGATCGCGGCGCAGCGACTCGCGGGCGGACTGGGCCGACCGGTAATCGAGCGTGCCCTGAGCCACGTACGCAGCCGCGACGGCGGCACCCGCAATAGCGGCGATAACAAAATACCAAAGCCGAGAAATCATAGTGTCGAGACGACCTTAGTTAAGGTTGATGCGGGGTACTTCGAGCTCTCCGGTGCCGACCTGCACGTCTTGTTCGTGCACCACTTCGCCACCGCGATAGATGGCGAGTTTGTAGTTTCCGGCGGGAACCTCCGGGAATGAAAAGGCGCCGTCCTCGCCGATCGTGCCGCAGGCGGCCAAGTCGTCCACGGGCACGATCGTGCCGCGAATGTGCGCGTAGACCGCGTCCGAGACGGCGTACGGTCCTCCAGCGGGCGCCGTGATCGGTCGGGCGTTGCCCGCAGCGGTGGGGATCGGAGCGCCACCTTCAATGCCCTCGATGGTCAGCTCGTGGGGGGTCCCGTCGCCGTTTTCCAGCCGAAAACGCGCGCCCGCTTTGACGACCATCGTGCGCGGCAGGAGGTCACCGCCGCGAATGCGGTAAGAACAACCAACCGGGTCGCCCGCAGCGCCGCCGCGCAGCACGGCGGTGAACTCACGTCGCAGATCAACACGGGCGGGCCCCGCCGCCACAAAGCCGTTCCACGCGTTCCAGTAGTGGGCGTCTTGGCTCGGCGGCATGCTTCGGTTGGCCACGGCGAAGCGCCCCGTAACCTCGCCCGCGGACGCGACGGCGGCCACCAAGCTTAGGCCGGCAACAAGTCCAAGGGCGGACCATTTCGCGCGTCGGGACGCGATCTCGCGTGCGGGCGCGCCGGGGGGGGAGAATCGGTCATCGGGACCGTGCGGTTCATCGAATCGGCGTTGTTTCATCGCGTAAGCGGACCTTCAGCAGGTCGGACGATGGTACGAAAACGGCGAAGCGAACACAACGAATCCGCGCCCGGGTGCACGGATGTCCACACACGTTGTAGGGTGACGTGCGCACCTTCGTAGCAGTTGATTTTTGGCCCGGAGGCGCTCCGCCGAACGTTTGGGGCCGCGCGCGGAGCGGGCGGTCGCCGTTTAGGCGGTCGAAGGCGCATACGCGGCGCGCAGAATCGCTTCCGCGGGTTTGCCTCGCGGTGAAAAGCCCCGTGGGCCCTCTTCGCGCGTATCGGGGTTGGTGAACCACTTCCAGAGATAGACGCCCCGAAGGGCGCGGCACCGGCAAAGGCCCCGGAAGAGAACGCGGTACGCCCGCGCCTGCGCGTTTAGGTCCAAGGGCGACGCCGCACGCTCGGTCCACTCGAAGGGACGGATGGCCGTGTCTTGCGTCGCCTTGTAACCGACTTCCGTCAGTAGCATCGGTCGGCCCACCCGTTCCGAAAGGCGGTCGAGCCCCGCGAGGTGTTCGCCAAGGCGGGCTTCCATCGCGGCTTCCGAATCCCCGAGCGCCGACGCCAGCGGCGCGTAGAACTGAACGCCGAGATAGTCGAGCGCATCCCAGAAGGGTACGGCGTCAAGGGCGTCCCAGTTTGCGCAGTAAACCAGCTTGCCGCTGAAGACCGACCGCACCTGGGCGATCAGCGTTCGCCAGGGCTGCTCAAAGGCGAGGCTCGAGCGTAGCTCCGTGCCGACGGCCAAAATGGCCACGCCTGCTTCTTCGGCCATACGGGCGTAGCGCACCATCCAACGGGCGTACGCGTCAAACCAGGCGGTCCAGCTCGCAGGGGCGAGCTCGGCGCGCCACGCGCCGCCCGCCACCCAAAGGTGCGGCTTGAGCAATACGCGAAGACCACGCGCCCTCGCCGCGCCGAACTCCGCCGCCATGCGCGCGTCCGTTTCGCCGCCGCTTCGCTGGCCCACGTGGCGTACTTCGTTGCTGGTCAGCGAAGGCGAAAAGCCAAAGGGTGTGAGACTGATCGAGTCGACACCCAAGTCTTCGAGCTCCGTGAGCGTGCGAGCGCTCGTTTCCGTGCCGTAGCCACGCCGTCCTCCGTCTTCCCAAGAATGCGCGAGGCATACGCCACGATGCACGGCGGCAGGAAGCGCTTCGATGCGGGTACTTGAACGGGACGCGACACTTGGGCTTGGAGCTGGAGTCGGCGGTCGCCCTTCCCCGCATCCAGCGAGTGATGTCGCTCCGAGGGCCGTGGAGGTGAGCGCCGGAGACGCCAGCGCCTTCGACAGCACCGTCCTCGACAGCACCGTCCTCGAAAGCGCCGTGTTTGAAAGCAAGGCCGCAAAGCGACGTCGACCGAGCGCATCACCCATCACAAACGGTCTAACAGCTGCGCCTCCGTGAGCGAAGGCCGATGCGCAGACGTCGAGCGGGTTCGTTCGTCAGTTAGGAATGCCGCGGCGACGCCAAAGGAGTTCCACCCTGGAACCCTACCCTGCATCTTTGGCGTCGCCGCTGACCCCCTAGACGTAGCGCGTGGTCAGCGCGCGGGCCGTTACGCCCGGTGCGCGAATCGACACTCGCCCACCCCGTTCAGACGCTCACGCCGTCCGCTCACACGGGATTGACGCAAAGCTCGCGAACGACCGAATCAAAGCCGCCGCGACCGTCACGAAGCGTAAACATGAAGCGCACGAGCCCCACGGCGGGAATGTCGTCACGTTCCGCTGTCCACTCGAAACTCGTCGATGTATCCCCTTCGTTCTCGATCGCCGAAAACTGCCGCTCAAGCTCGCCGTCCGTGGTGAAGGACGCGAGGATCAAGCTCTCCTGCTGGACGATATCGTCGGAGCGCGTGGTCGTGATGAAGAACTCACGGTCGTCGTCCGAGAAACCGCCGATTTCGATTTCGACCTTCTCGAAAGCCGTCACGCGCGGCCGGCCGTCGTCGGGCATACACGGTCCGCCGTTCGGCTCGCCCCAGGGCGCGCCGGCGATCGTCACCGCGTCCGGGTCGAAGGTTGTGATGAGATTCGTCGCCGTCGAATCGTCGATGTCCGAGCGGAAGAAGAAGATCTCCCCGGGATCCGTCGGGTCGCTGCATATCTGCACGTCCCCCAAGTTGGCCGGATCCACTTCCTGCGGGTCGACGGCGATTGAACCGCGCTCGCAGAGCACACCGATCATCTGAAACTGCGGTGCCGTGTCCAAAGCGTCCGCGGGAATGGGCACGTCGATCACCGGGTCCGCGGAACGCGACTCGTCCTCCGCAACGGCAAGAAGCGAGCCCTCGCACGGCGCCACGCCCCCAAAGCTCGTACCGAGCGTGAGGCACGCGAACATCGAGTAGGCGCCGCGTGTTCCTTCGTTCGGTGCCAGCGTGACGAGCTCCAGCCGAACGGTTTCGCCAGGCGCAGGACGACTCCGCGCGTTGTCTTCGAGCACCGTCGACTGCACCCCGAGCACGCGCAGTCCCGTGATAAGCCACGGCGGATCGAAGTCGTCACTGCAGCCCACGAGCAAGAGGGCAAGGAGCCCGCACGCGATGCGGACGTTCGAAAGCGTCGCGGCCATTAGAGCTCTCCCCGGAGTCCGAGCGAAGGAATGATCGGTAGTCCCATCACGGTCTCCGTATCGCTGAAGTTGTAGTTGAAGGTGATGCCTTCTTGGTTCTGCTGGTTGTAGACGTTCTGAACGTCGATGTAGAAGGCGAGGGCCCAGGACTCGAACGTCCACTTCTTTTCGACGCGAAGGTCGAGGCGGTGAAAGTAGTCCGATCGCTGGCTATTCGTCGGACCAATGAGCGGCACGTACACGTCGTTCGCCGCGTCGTAGACGCCGCGAAGCACGGGCGTGATTGGGTTGCCGCTCGCAAGGCGAAAGGTGCCGCTGATCTCCCATCCGCGCGGAAGGCGGTAGCCCAGGGCGAGGTTGAGAATGTGCGTCTGATCGAAGTCGAAAAGGCGCGTGGGGTCGTCCCGGTCGTTCCGTTCACTTCGCGAGAGCGTGTAGGACGCGAAGCCAAAAAGCGGAAAGTCGTTCGATGGCGAAATACGCCCGGAGAGCTCGAGGCCGTATACGCGCCCTGTTCCGTCGTTGCTGAAGACCGGATCGACGCCCGTCTCCGTCTGTACGACGCGATCGTAGAGGTACTTGTAGAAGCCCTCTGCGCCAAGCGTGACGCCCCGGGCGAGCGTCTGCTCAAAGCCCGCCGAAAGGTGAAAGGCACGAATCGAAGCTAGGTTTGCATTGCCGATATCTTCGCTGGATTCGTTCGGCTCGGGTGCTTGTGTAAACCAGCCCGCACCCACCTTCACCCGGCTATTGCCAAAGGTACCAATGGCCGCCGCACGTGGATCGACGGTCCAGCTATTCGTAAGGGCGAAGTGATCGACGCGCACGCCCGGCACGATGCGAAGCCAGTCCGTCGGCTGGTAGTCCAGCTCCAAGTACATCGCCGGCTGGTTGAAGAGCACCGTCGTGTCGACGAAGACCGTGTCCTGCGCCGACCCGGGCTGAAGGCCGTCGGCGCCGCTGGTTGGATCGCCTTCCTCGACCCCCGGGTTCAACCCGGTGAACTGGATGTCGAAGCGCGAAATGAACCAGTCGAGACCGAGGCGCATGGAAAGCTGGTCCTTCAGCTGAAAGCGCCACTCGGAGCGAATTTGCGTTTCGATCTGGTCGTTGTTGAAGTCCGCGTCCGCGCCGATTTCAAACTCAATATGGGTCGGCCCCGTCGACACGCTAATCGTGTGCTCGATGTCCTCCGAGTAGCGATGGCGCCAATCGAGCTCGAGGCGGTGAAACCACGTCACAAGCTCCACGTTCCCGCGCAGGCCTGGGTTCCCGTCGGCCACCGGCTCGCTGAAGAGCAGCTCGAAGCGATCGCTCGAACCGTACGAGCGAAAGCGAATGCGGTCGTCTTCACTTGGACGCCAAACGCCATGCACCTGGTAGTCCCAGTAGACCGGCGCAGCGACGGGGTCGATGTCGTCTCCGAAGGGAATCAGTCCGAAGAAAGCATCGATGTAGCTGCGCCGCGCGGCGACACCAAAGCTGAAACGGTCGGTGATCGGCCCCTCGACCATCGCGGAAGCGTCGATGACGTTCACGTCCACCATGCCGTGAAAACCGTCCGTTCTTGGATCGCGAACGCCAACGTCGACGACACCGCCCGTCGCGCGACCGTAGCGCACGCTGAAGTTGCCGGGATAGAAGTCGATGCGCTCAAGCATGCGCGAGTTGTAGAAACCCGTGAGCCCCCCGAAGTGGTAGAGCAGCGGTACGGGGTTGCCTTCGAGAAAGGTCTGGCTGTCGTTCGGCGAGCTGCCTCGAATCAGAAGCACGCCGAGCCCGCTCGGCGGTCGGGCAACGCCCGGCAGGAGCTCGATGGTGCGAAGCGCGTCACCGCGCGTGCCGGCGACGCGCGTGAGCTCTTCGCGTCGAATTGTACGGCGCGTCACTTCACGCGGCGGCGGATCTACGACCGCGGTCGCACCGTATCCGTCGTCAGCGGGCCCACCCGCATCGAGCGTACGGGGCCGATAGACGACGGCCGTTTCCTCGCCGTCGCGCACTTCTTCGAGCTGCTCGAGTTCTTCGCGGCCCTCGGCGAACACCAGAACGCGGTACGTCCCTGGCGCAAGCCGATCGACGCGAAGCACGCCAGCCTCGGTGGTTTGATCCTCCACGATCGTGCGGCCTTCGCCGTCCGTCACCAGCACCGTCGCGCCGGCGAGCGGCGTGTCGGCACCTTCGAGCAAGCGCACTTCGAGCGCGCCTTCAGGCTCGGGCGGCGCTTCTTCCACCGCCGGTTCGGGCGGCTCAAAATCGTAGCGGAAGCGGATCTGAACGGCGATGGCTTCGCCGCCACGCCGTGCCGGCTCGAAGCGAAGTCGCCGGACGGCCGCCTCCGCCGCCGCGTCGAGCTCTGGACTGACGCCCTGCTCAACGGTTGCTTCGCTTACGCTCCCGTCCACGTCAATGACGACGACAAAGGTCACGGACGTGGGCTCGTTTACTTCAACGCCTTCGGCCTGAACGAACTCCAGCAATCGGGGCGGGGTCACGGCGTTCGGATCGGGAACGTCCGTCTCGCTCGGCGGCAACGCATCGCCAGCCTCTGCGTCACCGGCCTCCGCATCGTTCGAACCCTCGGCATCAGCGCCAACCTCCGCCTCGGACGGTTCGTCATCTACGCTGGGCTCGCCTTCTTCCGGAGCCTCGGGCTCCGGCGGCGTTTCGCTTTGTGCCCGGACGAGGTCGACGGGCAAGAGCAGCGCGAGCGCTGCGGCAACGGTGGCAACTCGTTTCACGGACGGACCTCAAAGCGACAAGGAAATTCAATGATCGTATCGACGCGGTTACCGTCTTCGTCGCGCCCGGGCTGCCATCCGCGCGAGCGCGCAAGGAGCTGTCGACAGGCCGTGCCGAAGGGAGCTGCCGATGCGTAAGCAACGGCCATGGGCCGTGCACGACCGTCAGCGCCGATGCGCACGCGGACCCGTGCGAGGCCTTCCTCACCGCGGCTTCGCGCACCCGCCGGGTAGAGCTGGTCGAGCAGCGAAGCGAGGGACGAGGGCTGGCGAGGACGCCGACTCAGATCGCCTTCGCGCACCAGGCGTGGACCGGCCGGCGCCGCCGGCGCTGCCGCAACCGGTGCCGTAGCCATCGCACTCCCGCGCCGCGACGGCGCACCCGCACGGCCGCCGGGGCCGGCACCGACGCTCCAGCCCGAACCGGCGCCCGTAAGCGTGAGCCCACCGAGGGCCACGGGAGCGGGCGGCGGAGCGTCTTCCGGCGGCGGCGCGGTCTCGGGCGCAGCCTGCGGCTCCGGCGCCGTCTGCCGCGCGACGCGACGGGGCGTGGGGCGCCGTGGAGCCGGCGCGACCTCCACCGGCTCCGCTTCAACGGGTGGCGGTGGCGGTGGCGGCGCGGGCGGCGGCGCGTCGAACTCGAACGCGATCTCGCTCGGGGGTGCGGGCTCACGGGGCGATGCGGCGCGACCTTGCGTCGCCCACACCACTGCGGCCGCGTGCACAAGCACACTCAGCCCCGCCGCGGCTGCACCGTCAAATCGACCAGAGCTCATGGCGCGGCGCTCTCCGCCGGCGGTGCATCCATCGCGATGGCAAAGTTCATGATGCCGCCGCGCCGGAGCCGGTCCATCAACTCGACCACGCTTCCGTGCGCCACGGCGCGGTCGGCGGAGATGCGTGCGCGAATCCCTTCGCGACCGGCCGCCGCTGCGATGGCCCCGTCGAGACCCGCCGCGTCTACGGCCACGCCGTCTGCGAAGAACTGACCTTGGCGATCGATCGCGACCTCGAGGACCGCGTCGCTCGCCTCGCCCGTCGTACCTTGGGGAAGATCCATCGGAATCGACTGACTCGCGATTGCCGTCGCAGTGACCATCAAGACGATGAGCAACACGAGCACAACGTCGACAAGGGGCGTGACATTGATGTCGGTGATCGCACCCTGACCTTTGAACGACGCGGCCATTACTCCGCCGCCTCCGCCAGCATCGTCGGCTCAGACACGCGGGCGCTCGGCGCGAGGCGCGCAAGCAAGAGCTTCGAGCTCGCTTCCGCCTGCTCCGAGCGTTCACGAATGAGCTGCTGGAAATAGTTGTAGAAGGCGACGGCCGGGAGCGCGACGAGAATGCCGATGGCCGTGGCCACGAGCGCCTCGCCGACCTCGGTCATCAGACCGGCGGTGACCTGACCTTCGGCGGCGTTGAGCTCCTGGAACGAACGAACAACGCCGATGACGGTGCCGAGAAGGCCAATGAAAGGCGCGTTGCTGCCGACCGTGCCGAGAAAACCAAGCCGGCGTCCGGCTTCCAACTGGAGGCGCTGCAGTGTGCCGGCCATCCGATGGGCCACGGCTGCTTCGCCGTCGGCCTTCACTTCAAGGCCGGCACGAATGACCTGGCCCTCAAAGGAGCGGGCATCCTTCGCCCACGCTTCGAGGGCACGATCGTCGCCGCTCGCCTCTTCCAGACTCGCGGCCCGGTCCCCGGAGCGGGAGCGCACGAAGTAGAACGCTCGCTCCGCGGCCACGGCCACCGTGAGCACAGACAGTCCGAGCAAGAGCCAGAGCACCCATCCGGCACCGAGATCCGCAAGTATGAGGGCGTATTCGTCGATCATTCGCTGTTTCTCCTTGTTGAGTCGATTTGCCGTCCGCGACCCTAGAGCCATAGTTTCATAAAGCAACTAATTGACAAGCGACGCATCGGCACCGCAGGTCCCGACCCCGTTTCCCCGAGCCGTGGCGGCACGTAGAAACCTGTTGCACTCCGATTCCGCGACGAGACGCAGTTTCGGATAACTGGATTACACCGGTGAATCAGCAACGCCTGGCCATCACATGTCTTCTTTTCCAGACATGTCGTCGGAGACGGAAATACCCTTTGGCTGTTCTCCGTAGTCGGAAATGAGCCAGACTCAGTAAGGAGGCCGATTTCGAATGCTTGACGAACTCGACTGGCGCTGGATGCGCAGCTTCGCGGCGGTGGCCGAAGCCGGCAGCATGCAGTCGGCGGCGCGCGAACTGCGCATGAGCCAACCCACCCTTTCGCGTCACATTGTCGCCCTCGAGGAAACCCTCGGAATCAAGCTCTTTGCCCGCAGCGGACGGCGCCTCGCCCTCACGGAGCGCGGCGAACAGCTGCTCGCCCACGCGATGGACGCCAAGCGCTCGATCGAGCAGCTGGTGCGCACATCCAGCACACTGCAAACGGAAGCCGCCGGCGCCGTACGCGTTTCCATGACCCACTTCATGGGCAGCTTCTTCGCGCCACAATGGCTGATGGCACTTTCGAGGGACGAACCGACGCTCGCCGTCGAGCTCGTTCTCGACGATCGGGACACGGACTTGTCAGACGGAAGTGCGGAGATCGCCCTTCGAATGCACCGCCCAACCCAAGGCGACCTGATCGCTCGGCGCTGTGGAAGCATGGAGTACGGGTTCTACGTCTCGACTGCCTTCCTGGAGCGTTATGAAAAGCCCATGGTGCTCGATGAGCTACTCGAGCGACCGCTCATCGGATTCGATCGTTTCGACGCTTGGGAACGCGGTGCGCGTTCGATGGGGTACACGATCCCTTCCGAGTGCTACAAACTCCGTACGGACTCGCCGGAGGTGCACGCGCGCGCCTGTGAGGCGGGGCTGGGCGTCGCGGTCCTTCCCGACGTCTTCGTTCCCCATCTGATCCGGGTGCTTCCTGAGATCACGCTGAAGACCCTGGACGTTTACGTCACAGGCTACGCAGACCTCCGATCCACGCCGCGCATCGATCGGGTCTGGTCACACCTCGTCAGCACGGCCGAAGGCGTGCTGAATGCACCGGCAACCGCCAGAGCCAGCTAACCCGCATTCGCCAATGGATACTGCGCGGTGTTAGGGGTTCGGTTTGCGGCGTCCTGCAAAATCGGCCGGGATTTCACTTCGCTTCCGGACTCTCCGCTTCGCGATATCCCGCCGCGCCGCCACCCGCACGACCATCACCTTTTGGTGACTCATCGGCGCTAAAGAAACGCCGCCTTCGCCCGAGGGCAAAGACGGCGGCGCCTGCGAAACCCGCTCCCCTCCCCGGGGCGCGCTCGAAGGCAGAGCTATTCGCCGAAGAGCGCCACGGCGCCGGCGCCGGCGACACGCAGCCTACCGTCGCCGAAGGAACACTTACTCCAAGTGTCCGGTGACCCGTCGGGGGTCATGTCGGCGAAGGTCACGCCGCCGTCCGTCGACTCGAGCACAAAGCCCGTGTTGTCGCCGGCGCCAAGGGGCTGAATCTCGCCAACAACGACTACCCGGTCCCCGCTCATGCAGACGCCCCGCGCCCAGGTCGAATCGGCGCCGCTGACGCGCGTGGGAAGGAGCGGATCGACGTCGATCTGCGTGTAGTCATCGGCGTTGTACTGGTCCGCGCCGGAAACGAAGATCTTCCCGATGTCGTTGTCTTGATCGACGCCAACCACGACGACGCGCGAAGCGGACGCGGCTACGCCCCACATCTCGCCGGTGTAGCTGCCGAGTCCATCGCCTACGAGGTTGATGGGCGTCATGTTCCACGGCTGCGGTTCCGGTCCGCTCATCGAAGGCAGAAACACGAGGGGCGGCTCGGCGATCGTGCTTCCGCAGCCCACAAAGCGCTCACCCAGCACGACCATGTCGAGGATTTGGTGCGAACCGCCGTCGTCTTCCCAGTCGCCCGCGTTCACCCAGTTCGCCGCCACATCGTCCACCGAGTCGTTCTCCCGGTAGAGGGCGTCGCTACCGTTGAACGAGTCCGCAAAGGCGGCGCCGCTGGCGGTCGTGACGAAGGGCGACGCCAAGAAGGACTCGCCGACCCTCGTGCCGCGCGTCAGCACCGATTCGGCCGCGAAGGGCTCGGACGTGGTGTCGAGCGAGAGCACCATGGTGCCCGACGGTCCCTCACCGCCGACGTACACGAGATCGCCAAAGCCGCGGTGCACGGAAAGCACCCGAAAGGACGTTAGCACGTTGGCTGGGTTCGTGGCGGGAATGGCCCAGCTCTCGCCGCCGTCGATGCTGCGAAAGAGGCCGTCGCCGTCCGCGCCGCTGCCGCAGCCGAGCCACATCGTTCCGTCCGCATCGACGAAGAAGGCGTCCGTGCGGTTGATGCCGGGACATGGATGGGTGCGCACCACGGCGCCCGTCGGTGTCCCCATTTCCGGCGTGCCCGTCTCGGGCGTTCCCGTTTCCGGCGTGCCCGTCTCGGGCGTACCCGTTTCAGGCGTCCCCGTTTCCGGCGTACCGGTCTCCATCGTTGTGGCCATCTCCGCCGCTGCATCCGTGGTCGCGTCGTCGTCGCCGCATGCGAGGGCGGCCAAAATTGCGCAAAAGGCGAGTTTCTTCATGGCTTGACGCTAGCGAGACGGACGATCGGCAGCCACGGCTTCCGGGTTACACCGGGTTACACCCCACGGTGAAACGGGCTCGAAGCGGTCTAGGGCGTGTCTTCAAACTCACGCGTGTGGATTCGTGGACCGCTCGTCGGCGAGTTTGCGTCTGTGAGGCGAAGGAATCCCCGGCGGATTTTAAGCCGAAGAGATGGCGAAATCGACGATGAGCGGGGCGTGAAGGCGCATGCGCGAGTTTGAAGACACGCCCTAGCGAGCAGGAGGCACACCGGATAAGTCGCCGGTGACGCGTCCCGGAGCGTCACCCAACGCGTAGCCGCCCGAAACGGTGACAAGGCGTACGCTGCTAGAGGGGTCGTCTTCGATCGACAGGCGAAGCCGCCGCACGCTCACATGCACCCGCTTCGCGTCGCGTAGCGGATGAAAGCTCTGCAGGTCCCAGGCCTGGCACGCGAGCGATTCCAGATCGCACCGGCCTCCCGACACAAAGAGCGACTCCAACACATTGGCCGCCGTCGGCCCAACGCGGACCGAACGGCCGGGCAGCTGCACGACTCGGGTTGCCGGGTCGAAGGTCCAGCGCGCAGACCCGTCGAGACTCTGCACATGGCTGCGCCAATGCTGCGAAACCGCTTTGACGACGAGCGAGTCGTAGGCGTCGAGACGCACCTCGCCACCAAGAAGGCGGCGTGCGATGCGCTCCACGCTTGGTGAAAGCCCCGCCGCGCCCCGAAGCGCCAGAAGCGTGGGCACATCTGGCTCGCTTGCCGCTGCGCCGCGTAAAAGCCGTGCGAAGGCGTCATAGCGCGCGGAGCGCAGGTCTTCGGCCGCCATCTGAAGCGCGGCCACGCGGCGCGGCCCATCGACCCCGGCGTGAACGGCCGCAACGGCCGCGATCAGTCTCGCCTCGCCCACGAGGAATCGGTGCCCAACCCGATCGGTTTGCTCGGCCACGTGCGACGCTAGGATCGCTGCACGCCGTGCGTCGCCCTGAAGAAGCTCGACCAGCGCGCGGGCTAGATCGCAAATGCAGCGAACGATGCCTTCACCCGTCGGCTGCGGGAGGTCCGCCGGCGAAACCGGCAAACCCGCCCGGGCCTTGTAGCAGGCATCGATGGCCCGGAGATAGAGCGCCAAGACGCCCGACGGGTGGGCGATCTTGGGCGACCAACGCGCATGCGGATAGGCGTGCACGTCGCTCAACGCCGCCGTCCGTTCGAGCAATACGGCCAGCGGGTAGAGCGTTGCGCTTCCTGCACGCTCGGTCTCGAGGCGAAGCTGCTTGGCCGCCGGTACAAGCCCCGAGTAGTCGCCGCAAGCGATGCGGCCAATGCCTTCAAAGAGCGACGCGAGAATGCGCACGCGGTCGGTGCTCTCTCGGCCCGTGCGAATCGATTGAAGCACGGCGGCTGCGCGCTGCAGGTGGCCGCTTGCCGCGAGCTGCAGTCCCATGCCCAGCCGTGGCGGACCGCTCAAGGTCACGCTTGGGCACGGCATGCCCAAATGAATTCGTAGGCGCGTGAGCTCATCGATGAACCACGCGCGCTGTCGCGGTTCGAGCTCGAGCTTGTCCACGCGATCGGAAAGCCGACCGGCAAGGGTACAGGCCGCGCTTTGACGACCGAGAAAGAAGAGCGCGCGCGCGACGCGAAGGTCGCGCTGTACGGCAGCCTGCCCCTGCAGAGAAAGATGGGTGAGAATGTCCAGCGCATCGTCGGGCTCGCCGTGCTCGAGGAGCAGCTCACCGTAGAGCAGACCGAGTCGCCCGGTGTGGGGGTGGGCAGAAAGCAATCCACGCGCACGTTCCGTTTCGCCAAGGCGAATCCACGCTTCGACGATGAGCGCAACGCGGCCATCGCCAGCGCCCTCCGTGGGCTGCTGTGCGAGCCAGCGTCGTCCTTCGTCGCCGGCGCGAAGGGCGAGTTCATAAAGGGAAACGAGCGCGCCGTCGCTCGTGGCTTCGCGTAACAGCTCTGACCAGTGACCAGAAAGCGCTGACGCGTCCGTGAACGCTCTTACTTCGGAAAAGGCGCCAGAGCGAAGCGCATTCACCAACTCGCTCGGCGGCTTGGCACTGGGGCCGAGCTCACAGCACCCTTGAAGCTCTTTGCGAAGCTCCGGGTCGGCGGGCGCCGGCACTGCACCTTCCAAAGCGCGGGCGGCGAGGTACTCAAGGGCGCGGCGGGAAAGCCGAGCGAGGTTTGCCCTCGGCTCCACCGCCCCTTCAAGAGGCGCTGACGCTTCAACTTGCCCCTTGGTCATCAGGGAAGGGTCTGTACGCAGAAGACTCGGTAAGGGTCCCCGCAACTGAGGTTAACGCCACGAAACAAGTCCCGAGAGCCCGACAACCCACCGCGAGTTCCGCGTTCGAAACTCGTCCAGACTTCGCAGTTATCGGTGGTGGCTGACGCGGGTGAGCTTAGATGACCGCCCCAAACCACGAAGTTTCCCCGCTCTCCGAAGGCAGTGACAGAGATCGGGGCTTCGATCCGCTCAGCTCCGATGTCCGAGAGCCTTCCCACCGCCACGTCGTCCACGCGGTAATAGGTTCCACCGAATCGGATGCGGTCGACGGCACCGTCCGTTTCCGGTGTCACCAGCGCTAAGAAGGTCCCGACCAAACTGGCTGCGTCCGCGTCCGACTGACATTGAGCGTCGAACGCTGCAATCCCTTCTTCTTCGTCAACTCGAACGGCGCGCGAACTCACAAAGACCACGCCAGCGCCTTCGGGGCGCGGGGGCGGCGGCCGAAGCGCGGCCGTGCGCGATGTGCCGACGCAGATGAGGTGGCGACCGCGGTTGCATGCAGTCGCATTGGTCGAGTTCAACCAAAGCTCCGGTCCCTCCCCGATCACGGCGCCGGGTGCGTTTGCGGCGGGAACGGTCCAGTTGCCGCAGGTAAACCGAGCCA
>JBCCRV010000066.1:0-17298 GCA_039201085.1 Myxococcota bacterium
CCAGCAGCCACCACCGTTCGCCCCCCACAGCGCCCCGCCGGGCGAGTATGTTTATACGTCGTCGGTCACTCGACACGGCGGCAGGAAGGCCCTGACGAACCCTTGTGGCTCCTTTGGAGTCGGTTCAGGCGGCTTCGAGCTGGTGACGGCGGGTGGCGATCCAGCTTCGGGCGGTCATTTCGCTCTTGAACATTCGTCGTTCGACGTCGTCGTGCGTGAGCCAGGAGTAGGCTCGGTGAATGCCTTGAACCACCGTTGAGTTCGAGAAACAGGCCTCGCCCCCGATGCGACCGGAGTGCTGTCGGGCGAAGTGCACCGCTGCCCGGGCGGCTTCGCTCCGAAAGAGTGGCCCAACGCGTCTGGGATCCATGTTCGACAGGTCGATGAGGCCGTAGCGAAGGCCCGGCGTTCGATAGGCGGGAGCGAGCTCGTCGATGAGCCGCCCAAGCGCGTGCCGCGACAGCCTGGCGGGAAATGCGATTCGAATGAGTGGGAGTTCGGAGAGGTCGACGTAAAAGTAACCGTCCGCAGCGCGCTGCATGGAGTCCGTTTCCGAAGGACCTTGGCCCATGGAGTCGCCCAACGGCGGCCGGGCCCGTACCTTTATGGGGTGCGCGTCCCTTCGGGCGGTGCTGATCACCGCACATGGTGTTGAGCTCGCTACTTCGCCGGTCCTTGCTCTGCAAACCGAGAGCGAGGGCGCTCAGAGCGACTCCAAGAAAGCATGCAGCGCGTCGCTCTCTTCCTCGCTGAGGGCAGTGTAGGCCTCCCGAGCTTCGCTTCCTTCGCCGTCGTGCCAGCGGATGGCTTCGTCCCAGTTTTCCGCGCGGCCGTCGTGAAGTAGGCGGAGGGTGCCGTTGACTTCGCGAACGAGCGCGAGGGACCACAGCGGCGGCGTCCGCCATTCGGACCCGCTGGCGTCGCCTTCGGCCAGCCCGTCGGCGAGTCCCTCGCCCATGTCATGGAGGAGCAAGTCTGTGTATGGCCAGATCCGCTGGGCGCTTAGTTCGGGCTCGTCGGCAACGCCCGTCTCGTACGTCGCTCGATGGCAGCGTTCGCATCCGATGTCCATGAACACCGCCTTGCCTCGCCGTACATCCGCCGCGTCGCCGTTCCTTCGGGCGGGGACGCCCAGCAGCCGCAAGTAGGACGCCGTTTGCGCCAGCCGTGTGGCGGACACCTCCGGGGCGCCTCCATCCGGGGCCAGCGAGCACGCCACTTGAGGGGACGTGCAGTTTTCGTTGGGAAAGAGCGGGGAGGTGAGCCCCATATCGCCGAGGAAGGCCGACGCCGTTTGCGCTTCAACGGTGGGTTGGGCTGCTTTCCATCCGAAGCGCCCGATCGCCCCGTCCAGTTCGGCAAGACGTCCGGTGATGCCGTCGCCGTCGTCGTCGTCGGGATCGTGCCGCTGGCGCAGGGATGCTTCGTCGATCGTCTCGAGTAAGCCAAGGCCGACGAGCTGCTGGGCAACGCGCGGTGAAAGCCGGGCATCCGAACTGAGGGGACCAAAGGCGAGCGCCTCGATGCGGTACAAAGGGTAGAACAGGGAGCTACCGGCCACCGTGCGAAGCTCTTCGTCGAACTGGGGCGAACCTTCACCAGAGACGCCGTTCGTGCCGAAGGGTTGAATCTGATGGCCGTAGACGGGGTCCGGTTCGCCCGACGCACTGCCGATGCGCACGAGGATCGTGTCCCGCGAGCCCCGCCCGTTTGCCCCGTGACAATCGATGCAGCGCTCCGCATTGAACACCGGGCCGAGGCCGTCGACGTCGGCGCGTCCCGGCGCCGGAACCCAGCGAAGCCGAAAGAGCTCCAGCCCCGCTGCGAACGCGTTGCGGCGCGTCAACGCAAGGTTGGAGGCCCGCTGCACGAAGGCGCCCTCGCCTGCGACGTCGACGGTGGTTTCGCCGCCTGGGCGCAGCTCGCCGCCTTCGAGGGGCGCAAGCCTCATGTCCGCCGCGTCCGACCGCCCTTGGTCCGATTCCTGGTCCCGCATGTCGGCGTCGGCACCGAGGGCGCCGTCGAGCGGCGCGTCACCGCTGGGTCCGCCGCAGGCCATGAGGCCGAAGAGGCCCAGGAGCGCGAAATGGGTGGAGCCGTGCATCCCGGATGCCGAGCGTACTACTCAGCAGCGACCACAAGGAGCGGAGAGCTGTAGGCCCATGCGTCGAGCGCCCCTTCAAGGCCGAGTGAACCGCGAAAGCTCCATCCCCAGCCAAAGAGGTTTCCTGCGCGCGTGAGGGCCAGCACCGGCCCTCCCGCACCGACCTCAAACTCCACCACATCAAAGGCCGCGCGGTCCGCGTCATCGATCGCCACCTCGGACGCGCTGAAGCGGTTTTCTAGATCGGGCTCGCCGTCGCCTGCCAGCCCTTGGCCAAGTTGACCGAGGGCACCGAGGCCCCATGCGTAGAGTTGGCCTTCGCGATCCTGCGCGACGGCGACAAATCCGTCTGCGGCGACCGCGACGACATCCTCGAGCGGTTCGCCGGAGCCCGTCAACACAAATGCGGGCTCGGTGACGTCCTCGCCCGTGTCATCGCCGTTGCCTACTTGGCCCGCATTGTTCTGTCCCCAGCCCATCAGTCGGCCGTCGGCGAGCAGGGCGTAGGCGGTACGGTTAGCGGAGGTGATCGCGCGTACTTCGCTGAGTCCCGCAACGCGGGTCGGTGCCGGGTGACGTTCCGTGTCGGCGCGACCGATGGCTAGCTGACCGTTGCGGTTGCCGCCAAAAGCCCAAACGCTGCCCGACGAATCCAGCGCGTAGGTGCTGTCGACGCCTGCGGCCAGCTCAACGACGTTCGTCAAAGCCGTGATGCGAGCGGCGGTCGTCGCCGCACCTTCGGGCCGCGCGAGCTGACCGAGCGCGTCGCTTCCCCAACCGCTGATGGTTCCGTCGGCGTGAAGCGCTAGGCCGTGGTCGTAGCCCGCCTCGATGGCGACGACGTCGCTTAAGCCAGGAACGGTGCCGGCGCTGCGGCTGCAGGGTGTGTCGCTTCGGCTTCCGCAGTCCGCAACCGTGTCGTACCCCAGCTGTCCCTCGTCGTTCGAGCCCCACGCATCGACGCGGCCGTCCTCGTGGAGGGCAAGCATGAAGGTCTGCCGCGTCACCACCGAAACCACGCCAGCCCGAGCTTCGGAGTAGCGCGCAGGCAGTTCGGCGGTTTCCGGGTCGTCGCCATAGGCCGAGCCCTGGAGCGTACCGTTGCCGAGCTGGCCGAGTTCGTTCCGACCCCAGGTCAGGCGTGCATCGCCCTGCAGAAACACGGATTGGGAGTTGCCCACGCTCACCCGTCGTCCGTAGTACACCTCCACTTGCACGTCGCTCACGTTGCCCGCGTCGTCTTCGGCAACGACGCGAAGCGTGTTGGGCCCCGGCCGAAGGCGAAGGGTGGCGGCAAACGCGCCCGAGTCGTCGACCTCGGCGTCCATATCCCGCGTCCCGTCTTCGACGCGGACGCTCACTTGTCCGTCGTCCGTCGCGGTGCCTGCCAAGCGAAGCTGCCGACCGGTTGTCTGCGAACGCACCGGTTCCAAGGCGAGCTCAGGCGCCGTGCGGTCAACCGGGCCGGTTTCGGGCTCGGGCCGGGAGGCGTCCGGCGGTGCGGATGCATCGACGGGACGTGCGTCGACCGCCACGTCCCCATCGACCGGGGCCGTTCCGCTGCCGGACGAGCATGCAAAGGCAAAACCGAGAAACGCACGACGGAGTTGGCGACATAGCCAGGTCATATGCGGCTAATTAGTGAATATGAAAGTCGATATCAAGTGGGCCGTTCCAAGCAGTTCGGCCGGGGTGCCGAAGAGCCCTTTCAACGAAGGGTGAAGCGCAGGCTCAGAACGAACGAATGGGGCAGGCTCGATCGCAGTGAGGCGGCAGCTCCGCTGAGGCAGCGCTGAAGCTCGCCCGCGTCGATGGGCGCATCGCCGAAGTCGCGGAAGCGCAGCTCCGGCCCTTCGCCCGGCTGAAAGCTCAGGCGTAGGTCGGCTGTGCCAGGCGCCAGCCCGCAGCGGGCTGCGGCTCCAGCCGCAGCCCAGGCTTGGGCTTCGAGTTCGCGATCGCGGGGGCAGCGCCCGGCGCCGTCGGCCGCGTCGCCGCAGCGGAGGTAGGCAAGCCGTCCGCGGCGAAATTGTCGATCCGGTTCGCCCAAGGGCGCTGCGGGCGCGACGGGCGTTTCATCCGGCGGTTCCACCGGTTCAAGGGCCGGCTCCGCGTCCGGGGGCTCGGGCTCGCCCGTTTCGGAGGTTACGGACGTACCGGTCTCCGCCTCCGGGGCAACCACCTCGGAAGCGTCCGTCTCCGTATTTGGCGGCTCCTCGGGGGGGCTTGGTTCGGCGCCGTCCAACGGTGCTGGATCGCCGCCTTCGCCCACTCCCGTCGCCTCCAGCGCCAGCGACACGTCGGCTTCCGCGCCTTGCTCGCCTTCGGCGACCCGGGCGGCGGCTTCCGCGTCGAGGGACACGGCGCTCAAAGCCGCGCCAAGTGCAAACCCGACGGCGATGGCGCCGATGATTCGTAGCCCAGACGGCGTTTTTTGCCGGGTGAGGAGCGGACTTGCCACGAAACGACTTCCCCTGGGTGCGCTTCGAACCCAGGTTTCACCCATAAGGGATTGGCCGCTGCGCTGCAACGGTAGACAAGAGCGCCGACCCTTTGACGCTCCTCCGGCGAGCCTGCCGCGGCAAGTTGCCGCATCGCCGTCGACTTCAGCGAGCGGCATGCCAAAAAAGTCAATGATTTCGTAGCGGATCGACTAGGCACGGCCCATGCAGGTAGGGGCGGCATGGCACGTACCCAACTCTCCCCCCGAACCACCCTCGACCGCTACCGTGACTCGCTGGGCAACGTTCGAACGCTTGGCGCTGACGAAGAGCGCGAACTCGCCCGTGAATGGCGTGCCGGCAACCAACGTGCCGGTCAGAAGATCATCGAAGCCAGCCTGCCTTTCGTGATTCGCGTGGCACGCGAATACATCCGCTGGGGCGCCCCGCTCGAGGATCTCGTGCAGCAGGGCAACCTCGGTCTCCTAAAGGCCGCCGAGAAGTACGATCCCGACAAGGGGTGCCGCCTTGTCACCTACGCCTCGTACTGGATTCGCGCCGAAATCCGCGACTACGTCGTTCGCCACTACCGCATCGTGCGTCTGGGTACGACGCGCACTGAGCGGCGGGCGATGCGCGCCTTCCGTCGCCAGGGCATTGAGGACTACAAGGAGCTCGCCGAAGCCTCAGGTATGCCGGAAGCCCGGGCCGAAAAGCTGTGGCCGCTCCTCGTGCAGTCGGACAGCAGCCTTGATGCGCAATACGGAACACAGTCGGCAGGTGTGACTCGCCTCGAGGACGGCGCCGCTTCGCCCGAGGACATCGTTCACCGACAGCACACGATCGCCGGCGTGCGCGACGCAATGAATGAAGCCCTTAACTGCCTCACGGACCGCGAGCGGCGCATCGTGGAAACCCGAATCCTCGGGGAAGATCCCCCGACCCTCGAAGCGCTCGGCCGTGAGATGGGCGTAAGCAAGGAACGGGTTCGCCAGCTCGAGGTGCGCGCTCGAGCCAAGCTTCGCAACGAGCTCGCCCAGTTCCAGCCAGCGGCCTGAGCACGGCACTCGAACCAGCGCGCGCGCGGCACGCCGCGCGCGTTGAAGACAGGCCCTAGGCTCGCGCGCCTTCGTCCATGCGGCGCATGCCCTCGAGGAGCAGGGATTCTAGAGCGTCGGTGATCAAGCGCGATGTCGGCGCAAAGCTCGTGTCGAACTGAAAGTCACCTTCCTGCAGGAGCAGGAGCCGGTAGAACGCTTCGACGCCGCGCTCCCTTCCGAAGCGTGCGTCCCAGACTTGGCCGTCGCTGATGTGCACTTCGCCGGCTCGTCCGCCAGACGCCAGCATGAGCCGGCCGGTCTTTCGGCTGTTGCCCACGATCTGCAGCACATCCGGAAGCGACATGTCCGAAAGCGAGCCGGCGATGCCGCGTGAGGCGCTGGCGAGCACCTGCGTCATCTTTGCGACCACAACTTCGGGCGACGCCGGTTTGACGAGGTAGTCGACGGCGCCGAGCTGAAAGCCGCGTTCCACGCTCGAGCGATCGCTTCGTCGCGTCAGAAAGAGCGCCGGCAGCGTTCGACCGCTTTCGCGCAGCGACTCGAGAATGCTGAAGCCGTTCCCATCCTCGAGGTCCACTTCAGCGACGAGCGCGTCGACGTGCGTTTCGTCGATTCGCGCCAGCGCTGCGCTTTGGCTGCGCGCGACGAGCACCTGAAAGCCCGCCGCGGAAAGTCGAATGTCCAAGATCGTTGTTTCGTCTGGATCGGGGTCGACGAGCAAGACCGTCTTGCGGGCGCGGCTATCCTGCTCCGCGCCCTGCACGACCTGACGAAGCAGTTCGACCAGCTCGGGATCGAACACCTCGCCGGCAAGACCGCGCAGTGCGCCGAACGCTTCCTTTGGGGAGAGGCGCCGGCGGTACGGGTTCTTCTCGTGGCTTGTCAGGTCCGCGAAGGTCTCGGCGATGGCCACGATACGCGCGCCGAGCGGAATCTCTTTGGCCGACGTCCCGTCGGGAAAACCCTTGCCATCGAAGCGCTCGTACAGGTGCTGCAGGGCCTTCTCGGTAGCTTCGGGCAGGTTGGCACTGGCAAAAAGTCGAAGCGGCGAAAGGTACGTCTTCTTGGCCTGGGTCTTGTGCCCTTCGTAGCGCGACACGTTGAAGGGTGTGAGGTGATAGCTTGAGGTCTTTCCCACGTCGTGCAGGTAACCGGCGAGCACGATCGCGGCTCCTCGGGCTTTCGCCACGCCGAGACGGTCGACCATAGCGCGGCAGAGGCGAGCGACTTCGGCGCTGTGATCCCGCAGCTCGCCCCGGTCGCGCTCGAGCAGCGCGACGAAGACGTGCGTCAAGTCGAGGAAGTCCTGGCCGTCGTCCTCTGCCTCGGGCGGCGATGAAGGCGAGCGTGGCGTCTTCGACTGGTCATTCAGCCCGGCGAGCACCTCAGGCGCTTCGATGCGCAGGTTGCCCGAAGGGATCGCGTCGAGGCCGGGGATGTCGTCCCCCGTAATCGCCATCGGCGCCGCGGCCTGCGTCGGAGGGGCCGCCGCAGAGGCACCGCCCGCCAGCGCGAGGCCTCCGGAAAAGCCGCCACCCAGCTCGCCGAAGTCCGAGCCGCCGTAGCTACCTGCGAAGCCGCCGCCAGCGAAGCCCCCACCGGCTAAGCCTCGCGCGCCAGGTGCTTTGGGCACCAGGTCCGCGAAGGCCTTCTTCTTCCCGTCGTAGTGCAGCGCGATGGCCGCATCGATGGCGGCCGGTCGGGCGATCAGCACCTCGATCTTGCGAATCGTGGTGATGGCTTGAAGCTCACGCTCCACGTCGTACGCGACGGGGTCCGACGTTACGACGAGCAAGGTCTGCGTGCGGGGGCGAAAGAGCACGGGAAAGCAGTGAAGGCGCGTGCAGACGCGCCGCGGGATCATTCGCACCACTTCCGCGCGAACGTCGGCCCGCGAGAGCTTCTCCGTGGTGATGAACTTGGTCTTTAGCGCTGCCGCGGCGTCCCGGAGGAGCGTGGCTTCGTCCCGCTCACCCACCCGAAGCAGCGATTCAAAGGCGTGCTCCCGCATGCGG
This sequence comes from Myxococcota bacterium, assembly GCA_039201085.1. GTDB lineage: Bacteria > Myxococcota_A > Polyangia > Polyangiales > Houyiibacteriaceae > JBCCRV01. Next base: position 7,619 of record JBCCRV010000066.1, read on the forward strand.
CGCGCTTCGATAAGGACGGCGCGAAAGCCATCGGCGTCGACGACGCCCGAGTCCCGAAGCCGTTCGAGAAGCGGTCGCCCCGCGCCCTGGCTGCCTGCGCCTCCTGCCACCGAAGGAGGATAGCTTCGATGGCGCCTCGCGGTCCAACGCATGGCGCACCCCTCCGCCTCTGGTAGGCTCCGCCAGCCATGCGACGTCTCTCTCCGCGCCTGCTGTTCGCCTTCGCGCTGGTGGTTTCGGCCTGCGGTGGCGCTCCCTACGACGGGGCGCGCTACGATGATGGCCGGGTGCGCTTCTCCATCGCGGCGCCGCCCGCGCCCTGGTCACGGGTCAGCGTCGACGATGAAGCAAACTTGGCGTGGACCCATCGCGACCTTGCGGCGGTCGTGCACGCCCATGGGAGCTGCAGCCCCAGCCTCGACATTCCCCTCCAGTCGCTCACCAATCACCTGCTTGTGGGGTTTCGCAACCGCGAGATCGTTCAGCAGCGACGGCGACCCTTCCTTCAGCGGGAAGCCCTCGATACGCACGTGCTTGCGTCCCTCGACGGTGTGATGCGCGAGCTGCGCTTCGTCGTCTTCAAGAAGGACGAATGCGTGTACGACCTCTCGGTACTAAGCCGACCGGGTGAGTCCTTCGCCGCGGCCAGCGCGTTCTTCGATTCCTGGATCGCGGACTTCTCGGTCGACTGATGCTTCCGCGCAGGCTTGAAAGCGCGCTTCGGGAAGTTGGCGCGGTTACCCAGCTCTCGGTGCAGACCGTGCGAACGTTCTTCAGCACGCGTTTCGAGGGCGCCTCCTTCATACGCCTCGTCGATTCGCTGGGCGTCAAGAGCATGGGCATCGCGTCCGCCACGGCGATCTTCGTCGGCATGGTCATGACCATTCAGTTCGGTGTGTTCATGGAGAAGTACGGCGCCAAGGAAGCCCTGGGGCGCGTCATCGGCATCAGCGAAGCGCGGGAGCTCGCGCCGGCGCTCACATCGCTCGTCGTGGGCAGTCGAATTGCAGCGGGCATGGCCGCGGAGATCGGTTCGATGTCGGTGACCGAGCAAATCGATGCCATTCGTGCCCTCGGTGCGGATCCGATTCGAAAGCTCGTTGTGCCGCGCGTGGCGGCAAGCGTCGTTGTGATGCCGCTCATCGCATGCTTTGCGCTTCTTCTCGGCTTGGGCGCGGCCATGACCGTCAGCAGCCTGACCTTTGGCATTGCCTTTAAAACCTTCGCCGGTGCCGCCGTCGACGCGATCACCGTCTCGGACTACGTGAGCGGTCTTAGCAAGACCCCTGTGTTTGGTTTTCTGATCGGAATTCTGGGCTGCTACTTCGGCCTGACGACGCGAGGCGGCACGGAGGGCGTGGGTCGTTCGACCACCCGCTCAGTGGTTGTCGTGTCGATCACCGTGCTCGTCGCCGATGCCCTATTGACGCAGATCTTCGTAAGCCTTTGAGCGCACCTTCAGCCAGCTTCGATCCGCTTCGACGCGTGCGGCGGCTGGGCCTTGCGGCCCTCGTCATGCTGGCGCTCATCGTCGCGATGCACGTGCACGGTTCGGCGCGCCACAGCGCGTGGCAGGATTGCGTCGACGAGCGACGCAGCGCTGTCGCGCGCGTGGGCTTTTCGGACCTCGCCTTGAGTTCATCCGCGCGGTGGCTGCGCGCGCCGAGTCAAACGGAGCGCAGCGCGCCCCTCTCGGACGGACCGATCGCCTTCGACACCGATCCGGCAGGCGCACTGCTGGGTCCCGTGGAAGAAGCCCCGTGAAGCGGCAACTCGCGCTTCTAGAGTTCGCCCTTGGGTCGCTGCGACGGCGCCGCGGCCGCTCGGTCGCGTTGGTCGCGGCCCTCGCCGCCGTCACGGGCCTCTACGCGAGCGGCGTGTTTGTTGTAGACGCGCTGCGCGCGGAAGTCGCGTCCACGGTGGAGGCCGCCCCTTCGCTCACCGTTCAGCGCCTCGTGGCTGGGCGACCTTCGCTCATCGATGAAGGTGCGCTTAGCTCGCTCGCGTCCGATCCCGCCGTGCGTTCGGTACGCGGCCGCGTTTGGGGGTTCTTCTACGCCTCCGCGATCGAGGCCAATATCGTGGTGGTTGGCGGTCTCGCCTCGTCGAGCGAGGACGCCGCGCCTGCCGTTGTGGGCCATGGGCTTTCGCAACGCTTGGCGCTTCATGACGGCGATCGCTTGGCCCTCGGTTCGCCGGACGGTCCCGTTCGCGTGCAGATCGCTGACGTACGACCGGGCGTAACAGCCCTCCACGACACGGATGTGCTCGAGACGACACCGGAGGCGGCCCGTCGCTTGCTCGGTGTGCCCGCCGGTCAGGTCGTCGATGTGGCCGTCGAGCTTTCGCGCGAGGAAGAAGCGAGCGTCGTCGCCGAGCGGGCGATCGAGCTCGTCCCGGGCGCGCGCGTCATCGAGCGCTCGGCGATGGTTCGCGCATACGACCTCACCTTTGACGGCCGCGGGGGCCTGCTGAACGCACTGTTGATTCCTTGCCTAGCGGCGCTGCTCCTGCTCGGCTGGGAGCGTTTTACGGGTCTTGGTCCAGAGGAGCGCAAAGAGATTGCCGTACTCAAGAGCTGCGGGTGGCACACGTCCGACGTGCTCACGTGCCGCATCTACGAGAGTCTCGTGATCGCACTTGGCGGCGCGCTCTTGGGACTGCTGGGCGCGTACGCGTACGTCTTCGTCTTGGATGCGCCAGGACTCGCCAGCGTGCTTCTTGGCTGGTCGTCGCTTCACGGTGGCCTTCATCTTGCCCCTCAGATCGACGCCGCTTCGATCCTTTCACTCTTGGCGCTCGTGGTGTTGCCCTTCGTGGCCATCGGCGTGGTGCCTGCGTGGCGCGCCGCAGCGTCGGGGCGCACGTCGTGATCGTTCGCCTCGACGGCGTGAGCAAACGCTTCTTCGATGGCCGCCGGAAGGTCGAGGCCCTGCGCGACGTCAGCGTCGAGCTTGCGTCCGAAGAAACACTCTTGATTCAAGGGCCCAGCGGCAGCGGTAAGTCCACGCTGCTTTCGATCGCGGCGGGGCTTCTGCCGCCGACGTCCGGCGACGTGTGGATCGACGGAAGGAGCATCGCGCATATGCGCGATCACCATCGCGTCGCCCATTGCCGCGACCGCGTGGGGGTGGTTCGCCAAGGTCTCGGTCTCATCGACGGCATGGGCGCGCTTGAAAACGTGCTCGTACCCCTCACGCCGACGGGCGGTGCGAGCAAAGGCGAGCTCGAACGGGCGCACGCCCTCTTCGAGGAGCTCGACATTCGCGAGCTCGAAGGGGCGGACGTGCGTGCCATGAGCGGCGGTCAACGTCAGCGCGTAGCGATCGCACGGGCGCTCATCCGCGCGCCGAAGGCGCTTCTCTTCGACGAACCCACGGCGCATCTCGACGACAAAAACGTCTTGGATTTTGTTGAGCTCGTTGAAGGCCAACGCGGCGGGGGGCGAGCCGTTCTCATTGCCACGCACGATCCGCGGCTCTTGAACGCGCTCTCGGGCCGGCGTCAGCGAATCGTCGCCGGGGCGCTTCAGGGGGACGGTGGGGACAAGCTTGACGAAGAGGGTGGGGACGAGCTTGACGAAGAGGGTGGGGACGGAGGTGTGCCCTGACAGTTTGCGCCTCAGGGGACCCAATCCGAAGCGATCAGGCGTTGCGCAAACTGTCATGGCATACCGCCGTCCCCATGACTTCACGCGCAGATTCCGAAGCGATCAGGCGTTGCGCAAACTGTCATGGCATACCTCCCCATGACTTCATGCGCAGTGTACCTCCGTCCCCATGACTTCACGCGCAGTGACATCCGGCGCGGGATCGTGGACCCTCGTGCGATGCGCTTTCCTACCCTCTGCGTGACGACCCTTCTGCTGACCCTGGCGTGCGGAAGCGACAACGATCCCGTTGAGCTACGGGTCGAAACCTACAACCTTGGTTTGGCGGGGGCCTTTGTCCCAAACGAGGCCGTACGTCGTGGCCCGGTGATCGAAGCCGTGGCAAACCTCGATGCGGACATCGTGTGCCTTCAGGAAGTTTGGGAGCAGTCCGACAAGGACGCGCTCCTCGCTGCAACGGCGGCCAACTTTCCCCATTCGCTCACACACACGACCGATTTGCAGACGCCGATTTCGTCGCCAGAAGATCAAAACGGCGACGTGCCGCCCATCGCCGGTGTACCGCCGTGCATGGCCTTTCCCGAGGAGCTCGGTGGCGCCGTCTACTGCCTCTCGGAAAACTGTTCAACGATGCCCGGAAGCGAAGAGGGTCAGACCACCGGCACCGATTGCGCGGCGTCCAACTGCGTTGCGCCGGTGGGCGCCTTGCTTTTTGGCGACCAGGCGGCGCAGCAGTGCTACGCGTGCCTTACAACCGCGCTGCCGACCGAGTCGTTCGCGGGCATGCGTAACCTCTGCACGTCGGAGAACGACGCAACGCTCGCGTTCCGTGGGCAGTCAAGCTCGGTGATCCTTTCGAAGTACCCGCTTTCCAATGGAGAGAACTACGTGCTTCCGGGCACGTGGAACCGCCGGGTGATCACCGTCGCCACGGCTACCTTGCCCGGCGGCACGGAAGTCGACGTGTACTGCAACCACCTCACGCCGATTTTTGGTGGGCTCACGTTCCCGTACACCGGCGCGTACGGGAACGGTATGTCCGGTTCGGACGGCTGGGCCGCCGAGCAGCTGCTGCAGACGGACAAGCTCATCGCACTCGTCGAGGCGCGGAGCGGCGACCGTCCAGCGCTGATCCTCGGCGACATGAACGCGGGCCGCGCGGACCTTGGGCCGGACCTCCTCGACGAGGGCGCCGCTACCTACGATCGCTTGGCGAGCGCGTTTACCCTCGGCGTGGCGGCGGACTACACGGGCCTCTGCACCTTTTGCGGCGGAAATCAAAACACGTCGCCGGAGACAGGCGACGTCTGGATCGATCACATCTTTCTGAGCGGCATCGAAGCGAGCGACGTGCTCGCGACGGAGCGCACCTTCGACGAGGCGACGGTGATGAGCGCGGACGGACTCGTGGCGCCTTCCGATCACTACGGATTGCGCTCGACGATCGTCATTCGCTGAACCGTTTGCCTCGCTCAATGCAGTGGCGTCTGGAGTTTCAGACGCTTGCGCTGCCGCACGCGTGCCTTAACGACAGCGGGCCAAATGCTTGCTTACCCGTACAAGGCGCCATCGCGCCTTTGGCAGTGGCTACCGATGCTCGGGGTGCTTGCCGCGTCCTGCAGCGCGGCGCGCGGACCCGTCGGCATGAACCAGGAGTGGCGCCAATTGGAGGTGGTGGACTCTGCCGGCGGCTACTCGGCCGGCGAACTCAGTGCCGTATTTGTGCGCGTCCCCGCCGCGGAGGGCTACGGGCCGGAGCGTCCCTACGGCGCGGACATCGAAGTGCGGGCAGCCGAAGGCCAGCTTCATCTCGAGTGCGAAGCACAGGAAGGCGCCTACCGATGCTTGCTGGACGGTTCCGTCTTTTTCTCGATCGACGCGCGATGCGAACGCGGCGAGCTTGCATCGGGCGCGAGCGTGCTCCCTTGGTACGAGGGCGAGCTTCTTCGCGGCTATACGGTGCGCCAAGACGAGGGTACGCGTGCCGCCTTTCAGTTGGATCGGCGGCCGCGAGTAGCGTTCCTCGACGCCGCAACGCCGGAAACGTCCGAGCGTGAGTTGGCCCTTGCGGCGATCCTGCTCTCCGATTTACTCGCTCAGAACGCGGAGCGCGCATTCATGTGCGACGGTGTGATCGGCGCGCACCTCCGCGCCCTGGAGGCTTCAGGCGCCGATGGAGCCCCTTAGGGTCGTCCACGGTGAGAGTTGGCGTGAGCCTAAAGCGTGGGCAAGCGCATCACCTAAACGGGGTGGTACATTACGTGGCGGTCCAACCGCCGTCGACGTTCAACGTCTGTCCCGTTAGGTAAGCAGCGTCGTCGCTCAGCAGGAAGGCCGCAACGCCTGCGATGTCCTCGGGCTGGCCGATGCGCTTCAGCGTGGTGCGATCGATTACAAGCTTTCGGATCTCGGCGTTTTCGACGAGCACTTGGGCGAACTTCGTTTCGACGAGGCCTGGTGCGATCGCGTTCACGCGAACGCCCTTCGGGCCAAGTTCGGCGGCCAGCGTTTGCGTCATGCTAATGACGCCAGCCTTCGTCATGCCGTACACGCCCTGAAGAGGCGCGGCCATGGTGCCGAGCACGCTTGAGACGTTGACGATGCTCCCACCACGCTCGCTGTCCAGCAAGTGCCGCACAACGCCGCGCGCGCAGGCAAAGTACCCCTTGAGGTTGACGTCGAAGGTCTTGTCCCATGCGCGTTCTTCCACGTTCATAAGCGGGCCAAAGTAGGGGTTCGTCGCCGCGTTGTTGACCAGGCCGTGCAGGGCGCCGAAGCGCTCGACGGCCGTCTCGATCATCGCGCCGATCGCTTCCGCCGAGCCCGTGTGGCACGCCAACGGAAGGGCGCCCTCGCCGAGCTCTGCGGCGACTTCCTCCAGCGCTGGCTGCTTGCGGGAAACGAGTACCACCTTGCCGCCTTCGGCGACGATGCGGGCGGCGATGGCTCGCCCAATACCGCGGCTTGCGCCCGTTACGACGTACGCGCGGCCTTCCAGTCGTTTCGTGCTCATCGGCCCTTCTTCTTCGTCTCGTGCCGTGTGATGTCCGACCATGTAGGCACGATGCTGCTTTGGGCGACCGTGACCACGTGAAGGCGTAGGATCACCCGCTCCACCGTCGAAGTGCGCGAGAAGCGCCCGCGATGGTGCTTCGGATGCTCGAAGACCGCTTCCGTGCCCGGCCGTGGAAAGGGGTAGCTGAGTTCGAAGTTCTGCCCGTCTCCATGCTGCCCACCGACGAGACGAAACCCCAAAAAGCCGTGTCGGGCGTCCTCCTGGTTGGTCGCTCGGTCCACCACGCGCACACAGCACATGGTTGAATCCATCGTATACACGCGGTTTTGGGTCCACACCTCGACCACGTGCGAGGGCCGGTCCATGCGCGGCGCCGGGCCGTGCTGATGCATCACCTCAATGTCGACGAGGGGAACGCGGTCGAGTGGGTTTCGCTCCGTCGTTCCTGGAGGCAGGTAGAGTTCGCCGCTCTCCGTCAGCGCGGGCTTTTCCTGCGTGTCGTTCGGGTCGGCGAATCCGCGATAGGTCTTGTTGGACCTTCGGTCGTCCTTATCGCGCGGTCCCGTCACGCCATCAGCATACGGCATCGATGCCGCCCTCGGGCGATTTTTCCGGCCAGAGGGGCCCATAAGAATCGTCCTTTTTGCCGGCGAAAACCGGGCGATTTTCGTCTATAACAAGCTGCGTGCGCGCCCCTCCTCCAACACCAGCGGCGGCGAAGTCCGAAGAGCCGACTCGTCGAGACGTGATCCAGGCCGAGGTCGACGGCGGCGTCGAGGATGGGAAGCGCGAAGCACTCTTGCGTTGGGCCCTCGGCCTTGAGCTTGAGCGGGAGCGCGATCTGGCCGCAGCGGTGAAGTCTCACTTGGCCGCGTACAACCTCAACCCCGAGTTCCGCCTTCCGCTCCGGGCGCTGGTACGCATCTTCACTCGACGCCGTTCCTTCAAGAACCTCCGTCGACTTCTCGAGGCGAGTGTTCAAGCGTCCAGCACGGTTCATGAACGCGCCTCGGCGATGCTTGACCTTGCTCACTTCCTTGAGCATCACGCAGACGACACGCGCGCTGCTCGCGAATGGGTGGACAAGGCGCTCGAAGAGGATGGCGCGAGCCGCTACGGCGCGTTCGCGTTGGAGCGTGCCGCCCGGAGTGACGCGGACGGTGCAGCGCTGATTCGTGCCCTCGAGCTTCGCGTTGAACTCGCAGAGTCGCCGGTGCTTCGCGGCCTACTCCTGCACGACCTGGCGTGGGCGCGCGAACGCGAAGGCGACATCGACGGCGCGATGGAGGATCTGGAAAGCGCCGCTGCCTTGCCGGCCGTGCGCTGGCGCAGCTTTGCGGTTCTTGAACGCATCGCGCGGCGCCATGACCGTGCCGCCGAGTTGGCGCGCGCCCTCGAAGCCCTCGGCGAGCTTGCCCTGGCCGTCGCGCGCGGCGAAGACACGGAGGGGTCGGGTGCCTTCCGCATCGAGCGCTTTGCCGACGAGCGGCGCGCGGGGGGTGAAGCGGCGGCCCTCTTCTACGAAGCGGCGTTCTTGCATTTGCAGCTCGGTGAAGCCCCGCAGGCGATCGCTTTGCTGGGCAAGGCCGCGGCCCTTCGGCCTGCGGACGTGTTCATTGCAGACGCACACGTGCGTGCCCTTCGCGCCGGAAGGGAGGGCGCACGCATCGTGGAGGTAGCGGACCGACTCGCAGGCCAGGTTCCGGCGGAGGTGGAAGCGGGGTGGCGCTACGAAGCCGCGGCGTCGCTGCAGTCTTCCGATCCAACCCGCGCGCGCGCGGAGCTGCGGCGCGCCGAAGGGCTGGCACCCGAATCCAGCGCCATCGCGGCGACGAAGGCAGAGTGGTTGCGTTCGGGCGGATTCGTCTTGGAGTGGATCGACTCCCTTGAACGCGCGTCCGGGCTGGCGTCGCCTGCGTCGGTCGTCGAGGTGGGGAGCGCAGCGCCGAGTCCGACCCCAGAGAGCGCGGAAGGACTGCATGAAACGCAGGTCCACGCGGAAACGTTCGATACCGAATCGTTGGACGCCGAACCGCCTCTCGAGGCGAGCGACGCTCAAGTGGACGACGCCCTCGACGAGATCTTTGGCGACTTCGCCGATGAAGATGAGGTGCCCGTTGCCAAGGGCGCCACGGAGACCGGCGAGCGGTCCATCGCAGAGCCCGCCGCTGACGCGTTGGAAGCCGCGTTGGCGAGTGCAGAAACCGAATCTGCCGCCGCGGAGTCCGGCGAGGCGGAAGATGCATCGATGCATCGCGAGGCGGAATCCATTGCCGAAGTGCCCGTGCACGGTTCCGTTTCCGCATCCGAGCCCGCCGAGCCCGCGCGCGTGCTCGAGGGGTCGGAGCGCATTCACGCGCTTTGGCGCGCGGGTTGGCTTGCCTCCCGGCGTTTGGGTGACTTCGCGCGTGCCCGTCGCGCCTTTGACGCAGCACTTCAAGACGCGGGCGAGCAAGCGCCAGCCGTGCTCCGCGACTACTACGAAGAAGCGCGCTTTCACGGCGATTCAACGGTCGCGCGAAGCGTTCTCGAGCGACTTCGCGTGCACGAGCTCGAAGACGACGAGCGAAGTGCGCTCTTCGCCGATGCGATTCAGCTTGCGCTCGCGGACCAAGACGACGAAGCGCTGCTCAAATCGCTCGGCCTCGCTTTGGACGACGCAGCTACGCACCTCTGGTCCCTGGAGGCGGCCCGACTCTTTGCCGCCGAAAAGGCGGACTACGGCTTGCTTCGTCGCGCCCACGTTCTGCTGGCCTCCGAGGCGGACGCACCGGACGCATCCGCCGCGCACTTTGCGGCGGCCGCGCGTGCCGCCCAGCTCGCCGGTGAAGGTGAACACGCCGAGGCTCATGCGCGCGAAGCCTTGGAGCGTGACCCGGCGAGTCGCTATGCGGTCGCGTTGCTCGAGGAGATCCTGCGCGCCCAAGGCAAGTCCGATGAAGTGGTTGCGCTGCTGCGGAATGCCGCCGATGCGCAGGCCGGCGAAGGCGCAGCGTCCCTTTCGCTCATGCTCGCGGGTGCCGCGGCCGAGGCCGCGGGCGACAAGGCTCTCGC
>JBCCRV010000067.1:0-17253 GCA_039201085.1 Myxococcota bacterium
CCGTCTCGGTCTCCGTCTCCGTCTCCGTCTCCGTCTCCGTCTCGGTCTCCGTCTCGGTCTCCGTCTCGGTCTCCGTCTCGGTCTCCGTCTCCGTCTCCGGCTCCGGCTCCTCTGCCTTCCCCATCATCCGCTGTGAGGACAAAAGTTCTCGGCGCAGGCGAAGGCGATGGAGAAGGAAAGGGTGATGGAGACGGTGACGGGGAGGGCGAGGGCAGCGGCGCGGTAGGCGCGTCGTACAGCGTTTGAGCTGCTCATGCTTTCCGTTGTGCGTGCGAGCCGGAGCTCAGGCGCTCGTCGCAAGGGCGGGGGTGTCGTCGCTCGGGCGTGGTGGCTCACACGCGTCGGAAAGCGCCTGGCAGACCATCGGGTGCGACGCGGGCTTGCGCAGGATGCGGGGCATCGGAAAGCCCTCGGCTTCGGGAAGCGCCTGGAGTTCGCCCGTGAGCAGGATGCAAGGTGTCTTCGGGTGCGTCTTTGCCAAGCTCTCGGCGATGTGCATGCCGGTCTTTTGGTTTGGAAGGCGAAAGTCCGAAAGCACCACGTCAAAGGCCGCGCCCTTCGCGAGGGTTTCGAGCGCAGACTCCGCATCGGCTGCGGTGGCTACGATGGCGCCGGATTGACGAAGGGCGGCCGCGAGCCCCTCGAGGACCAGCGCGTCGTCTTCCACGACGAGCACGCGAAGGCCGCGAACGTCTGCCACATCGGAGGCGATCGGCGCGGGCGATTCCGGCGTCTCGATCGGCACGCGGGTGAAGAACGCGCTTCCCCGTCCGACGCGGCTGACGACGCCGGCGCGCCAGCCCGTGATGGCGCAGATGCGCCGAACGATGCTGAGGCCAAGGCCCGTGCCACGATCGCGTCGCCGTTCGGGATTCTCGAGCTGCGCAAACTCCTCGAAGATTCGCGCTTGGTCTTCTTCGGCAATGCCCTTTCCCTGGTCCCATACTTGGATCAAGACGTAGTCTCCGCGTTTACGGGCCGAGAGCAGAGCGCGGTCGCTTCCCGAATGCATCAGCGCGTTGCTCGCCAGGTTGGAGACGACTCGCCAAAGGAGAACGGGGTCGGCGTTCACCGAAAGGTCCGGGCCGGCAACGTTGATGGTCATGTCGCGTGCCTCCGCGTCCAGTAGCAAGCTGTCAGCAATGTCTTGAAGCATCGTTCGAATCGGAACGGCGCGCGGTTCGTTTCTCGTGTTGCCCAGCTCAAGTTGGGAGAGGTCGAGAATGCCCTCGAAGAGCGTCGTGAGTTCCATGGCTGCGCGATGAATCGACGCAGCGGTGTTTCGAATGGCAACGCTTGCCGGTGACGCGGAGCGCTCCAGGGTCTGGCTGAGCAGGGTGACCGCTTGCATGGGCTGACGAAGGTCGTGGCTGGCGGCAGCCAAAAAGCGCGCCTTGTCGTTTGCAGCGGCAAGGGCCTGGTCGCGAGCTCGCTCCGCGGCGGATGCGCTCGCGAGGGCCTGCTTCAGTAGCTCGGCGTTCTCGCTTCGTAGATTGACCATGTTGCGAAAGACGAACCGGTTTCGCATCACCGTCACGAAGCAAACAATATGGTAGATGACGATGCTCGCCGTTCCCCAGGAAATCAGCTCGATGTCCGCTTTCCACAGGCCCGGGACGAGCGTTCCAACGACGAGCAGCACCAGGCTGATCGGATCCGTGGCCATCGCCACGGCGGCGCTGGTGACGAGGATCGCATAGCCGCCGACGAGCACGAGCCAGCTCGAACTGTCGAAGGTGATGGGCCAGAGCCACCCGGCAGCGCCCCACGACACGCCGCCGAAGAGGGCGGACATGCGGCGAGCAAAGTGCGCGCCTTCGGCGCTCTTGAACTTGCCCTTTCGGTAGCCCCGGTAGATCGCGATCGAAGGCACGAGCACAAGTGCGTGACCGGCGATCCACGTCGCAAAGTGTTCGGTCTCGCCAGCGATGCGAAGAACGATCACCGTCGCGAACGCGAGGAACGCTGTCCCCGAGAACCCCGCACGCAGCTGCGCATACGATTCCTTGAGTGACTCCGCGGCAAAGGCGTCGTCGACAAGGGTGAACGCGGGGTCCGGCGGCTCAGACGACCGCGCCGAGCGACCTTGCTTCTTGGTTCGGGACGCCGCCTTCATCGCCTGCTCCAGAGCTCATCCCAGAAATCGCCGTGGCCAGACTTTTGACGAGGTTGTGCGGGGTTTGGCGTCCGCGAGCCGAGGTGAAGGCTGAGCATGCTCGAGGTGAGAGGATGGCTGAAGGTCGTATGAGTTAGCAGAAACATGGCCGAGGCGACTCTTGGGATGAGCTCCGCCGGCGGAGCAGGGCTCGACGCGCGCACCCGCGTCCGTGCTACGCGGTTACAGCCGTGGGTGCGTCGGCCGCAGCCCCGGGCGAACAAGCGTCGGCGAGGGCGCGGCAGATCGCCTGATGGGATGCGGGCTTGCGAACGATTGTCGGCATCGGAAAACCCTGTGCTTCCGGGATGGGCTGTAGCTCGCCGGTAAGCAGAACGAAGGGAACGGCCGGGTGGGTCTTCGACAGGCGTTCAGCGATGCCCATGCCCGTTTGTTCGTCTGGCAAGCGAAAATCTGAAAGGACCACGCTGAACGGCTCGTTCGCGTAAATTTCGTACCGCGCCGATTCGGCATTCGCTGCGGTGGTCACCGTGGCTCCAGACGCACGAAGGGCCGCCGCCAGGCTGTGCAGCACGAGCTCGTCGTCCTCGACCACGAGCACGCGCAGGCCGCGAATATCGGGCATAACGGTATCGCTCTGGTCTTGCGCGTCCGGAGAGGATGCGGGGACGCGGATGTAGAAGGTGCTTCCGCGGCCCACGACGCTGACGACGCCCACTTTCCATCCGGTGATCGCGCATACGCGGCGCACGATGCTTAGGCCGAGGCCGGTGCCCCGATCCCTTCGTCGTTCCGGGTTTTCGAGTTGGGCAAACTCCTCGAAGATGCGCGCTTGGTCTTCTTCGCGAATGCCCTTTCCCTGGTCCCAAACTTGAATCAGGCAGTGGTCGCCGCGCGACCGGGCGGAGAGCAGCACCCTGTCGCTCTCCGAGTGCAGCAATGCATTGTTCGCGAGGTTGGTGATGACGCGCCAAAGCAGCACCGGGTCTGCGTGCGCGTGGAGCGCGGGTCCCGCGATGTTGATCGTCATATCGCGCGCTTCGGCGTCGTGCAGCAAAGCGTCGGCGATGTCTTGAAGCATCCTTCGAATCGGAACGGCGCGCGGTTCGTTCTTCGTGTTTCCCAGCTCGAGCTGGGAAAGGTCGAGGATGCCTTCGAAGAGCGAAGTGAGCTCCAGGGCGGCGTGGTTGATCGACGAGGCTGTCTTGCGAACGGAGTCCGACGCCGGCGACGTGGCCCGCTCGAGCGTTTCACTAAGCAACGTGAGCGCCTGCATGGGCTGGCGAAGGTCGTGGCTCGCTGCCGCGAGAAAACGCGCTTTGTCGTTGGCGGCGGCGAGCGCCTGATCACGCGCATGTTCGGCGGCCGATGCGCTCGCCAGAGCGCGCTTGAGCAGTTCGCTGTTCTCCGAGCGCAGGTTCACCATATTGCGAAAGACGGCGCGGTTTCTCATCAGCGTGATGAGACAGAAGATGTTGTACGTGACGATGCTGGCCGCGCCCCAAGAGAACGGTTCGATGTTTGCGTCCCACAGGGCGACCGTCATGGTGCTCACGACGAACAGCAGGAAGCTGATCGGATCCGTAGCCATCGTGACCGCGACACCGGACGCGAGGATCGTGTACGTCCCCACGAATACGATCCAACTATCGGCTTCAAAGGTAATGGGCCAGAGTACGCCCGCGAAGCCCCACGTCGCGCCGCTGATCAGCGCCGACGCCCGGCGAACGTTGCGGGCCGCATCGGCGGTCCTGAAGCGTCCCTTTTGATACGCGATGGACGCCACGGCGGAAAAGATGAGCCCAACGCCGAGCACGGCCAGCCAGGTACCGAAGTGCTCCGTTTCACCGGCGATCCGAAGTGCGATGAGCGTGAAGCCAATGATGATCACGCGGAAGTACCAGCTTACGCGCAGCTGCGCGTACGATTCCCTCAGCGACTCGGCGGCGAGCGTATCGTCGACCAGCGCGAAGGCGGGATCGGGTCGCTGCGAGTCGCGGCGTTTATCGACGCTTGTACCTCCGAAGCGATCCGATTTTGCTTGCGTAGCCACCGCTTCAGCATAGCACTTAGCTATGCGCGTCCTGATCGTTGACGACCATCCGCTCCTCCGTGAAGGCGTTGCCGGCATGCTTCAGCCCGACCCTCGATTCGATGCGATCGTGCAGTGCCCGACGCTCGAAGATGCCGTGAACGCGGTCGATCCTGAAGGTCGCTGGCTTTTTGTTGTGGACCTCACCCTTCCGGACGCGTCGCGTACCACCGCCGTCGAGCGGCTGCATAAAGTGGCGCCGAACGCTGCGATCGTCGTGTTTGCAGCCGATGTGAGTCGCCGGACCGTGGACGCCGCGTTTGCCGCTGGCGCCCGCGGCTTTGTGCCCAAGGGCGCTCCGACGAGCACGCTGATGGCGGCCATCGACATGGTGCTCCGTGGTGAAACCTTCGTGCCCAAGGAGGTGCTATCGACCTGGGCGGGAAGCGCGCCGGCGCCGGTTTCAAGCGCGGCGACCGCACGGCTTACGCCGCGGCAGGAAGATGTGCTCTTTCATCTTGCGCGGGGTCTCGCCAACAAGTCGATCGCCGCACAGCTGGGCATGAGTCCGTCCACCGTGCGCGTGCACGTAAGCGCCATCTTTCGCGCCCTTGGCGTCGATAACCGCACGCAAGCGGCGGTGCATCCGGCCGCCCATGCGCTCCTTGCCGCGCGCGTTTCGGAACAAGTCGATTCGTGACCGGCGATGGGCTTCGCGCGTTTCCGTGATCACCTTTCGAGCGACCTTCATACGTATGGGTGACCTGATTTTCCTCGCTCGTTCCGGACGAACGTTTAGCGATGCGTTTAGTACATATGAACTACGTGCCCGGCGTTCCTTCGAGCATGCTTGCGTCCTGGATTCTCGCAGACGTTGCAGCCGCTTATAAGCCTGAAATATAAGGGAAATTAAGTCTCTTTAATCGTGCTGGGCGAAGTGGCGATTGCTACTTCGTCGGCGTGTTTGCAGACGCTTTTTCCCTTCGTCACGCGCGGACCCTGAGCGAGCGTTCCCTTCGCTTTTCGGCGCGTGTTCCTTCTTCGATGTTGCGGCTGGGGCTGTGCGGCCCGCTGCTCTTTCTCGCCGCGTGCGGCTCGAGTGGCGGCGGCGCCGAAGGGTGCCGCTCACAGCTGCAGCCGCCGGCGGCCGCACGCAGCTGTGAGCTTGTGCTGACGGATGTGGGAGATGGCGTCACGGACGTGACGTTTGCTTCGAACGTCGTAGGCGAGTGGGTGCATGAGGCGCCGGCTTCGGGCATCGCATTTCATCCCGACGGCGACCGTTCGATGGGCGCCGATGCCGTCGTTGTGACTGCGGCAGACTCGGGCGGCTTCGTCGTCGAGAGCGCGTCGTGCTTCGACGATGCGGGCAACGCCCTCGACGTGGACTTTACGGACGCGCCGGAGTGTGAGCTGTGAGGGCGCTCCACTGGGCAAGCCGAGCGCTGGCGGTTGCCGCGCTCTTCCTTGCGGGATGCAGGGGCGAAGGCGGATCGATCGAGATCGATTGCGTCGCCGGTGAGCGGGGCTGCTCCTGCGCCGAAGGCGGCGTCTGCGCTACGGGCGACGACGGCACGGCGCTCGTGTGCAGCGACAACGTCTGCGAAGACCAAAGCTGCGCCGGCCAGACGGGTTGCGTATGCCTGGGCGGCCGCGACTGCGGCGACGAGCGCGACGCCTGCGCCGGCGGCGTTTGCCGTCCGCGCGACTGCGCCGCCGGCGAGTTTGGCTGCGAGTGTTTGGCGGGAACGTGCGGCGAAGGTCTGCACTGCAACGAAGCCGTCGGCGGCGGTACCTGCGTGGAGAACACGGGCTTCCCGGGCGGTCCGTGCTTGGACAACGGCCTCTGCCGCGAGCAGTCGCGCTGCGACGCGATCGCCGGCGTGTGCGTCTTCTGCGAGCGCGGCTCCCAGGGCTGCATTCCGCGCGACGACGGAACCTGCTTTGCGGGCCTGCTCTTCGGCGCGGGCCGCTGCGTGCCGCCCGGTCCGCCGCCCCTCGGGAGCGCGTGCCACACGCCCTGCACGGGCGATCTAATCGCCCAAGAAGGCGGCGAAGAGATCCGCCGCGAGTGCCGACCAAACGGCTACATGGACGGTTGCGTCAGCGGCACGGAGTGCGTGGAAGGAACCTGCGTCGAGCCCGGCACCACGCCGAGCCTCTGCGCCGGCGAAGGCGATTGCGCGAACCACCAAACCTGCATCGCGGGCCGCTGCGCGTCGAACTGCGACGAGACCACGTCCTGCCCCGTTGGCCTCAGCTGCCACGACTACGTGTGCCGCGTTCCCTGCGAAGTGAGCGTGAACGAAGCCATTAACGGCTGCCCCGACGGCTACTTCTGCGACACGGTCGACGGCCGCTCAGGCATCTGCGAGCCGCGCCTGAGCGGGCGCGCCATGGGCAGCGAAACGGGCGAGGTCGAAGCGGCCATCACGCTGAGCGAGCCTTCGATTCAGCTGACGCCCAGCCTTCGTGAAGGCCGCGTGCGCGTCGCGATCGAGAGTGACGAAGAGCAGGTCATTCGCATTACGAAGCTCGCGCACCGCATCTTTGATCCGGCCGGTACGCTGGTGCTTGACACGGCCGCCGAAGAACGCGATGCGGCGCTCGTCGAAGGCAGCGGCGGCTTCTCCGCGCGCATGACGCCCGAGCCGCTCATCTTCGCCACGGTCCGCGTGGGCGCCGAAGTGGGCGAGGGCCGAGACCTCGACGTGACCGTGCCCGAAGGCGGCGGCGAGCTCGACATTGAAGTCGAGTTTGGCGACCTGCCGACGGACGCCGCGCGCATCGAAGGCGATCTCCTGATCAGCAGCCCAGAGATCGGCGAGCGCACGTTGACCGTGACCTACTCGGAGAACGCCGGCGGCCAGTGGGCGGGCCAGATGTACTACTTCGCCGTCTTCCCGGACGAAGGCGTGGACGCGTGGGTCGCCGATCGCGATGGGGCCGACATCCTCACGGTGAAGAACGCCTACGTGCGCCGCCTGAACGCGTACCGGCGCGGCGCCCTCTTCAGCGTGAACGAGCTTCGCGCCGTCATCGACGCCACGCGAAGCGGCTCCTGGGAGCGCGACTCGGTCGTGGACGCCTGCGACGCGCGCGACGGCGCCTGCTACCTCTTCGACTCGGGCACGCCCGGCGACGACGGCATTCGCGAGTTCACCTCGCAGCTTTCGGACGCGCCGATCCCTTCGGGCGCGACGGAGTTTCCCGTGGCGCTGCGGCTCGAGCCCCATCCAAGCGATCCGAACCGCGTCGTCGGCGTCGTCGACAGCAACATCACGCTGCACTACCCGGGCTTTCCGAGCGTCGAGCTCACCTTTGAAAACGCGCCGGCGGATCCGGCCTCCTGCTCGGCGGGCGGCCGCGAGTGCCCGGTGTTCATGAGCGATATGCAGCTCGACGCTTTCATCGGCGGCCGCGTCGACCGCGAGCCCGTCGGCGGCTGCGATCGCACGGGCTTCGAGCCGATCGATGTACCGTGGCTTCTGCCCGGTGCGCTCTCTACGCGAGCGCTTACGTCCATCGACGGAATTCCCGCGCGGCCCTCGTGCCGCGAATCGCGGGCGCCCCTGATCGCCGTCGCCGAGGGCAGCGGCCTGACGCCCGCCGAAGCCAACATCAACCTGGCGGGCGGCAATCCACTTTCGACGGGGCGTTCGGTCCGGCGCTCGATGCGCCTCATCGACGGCGTGATGGTCGACCAGCGCACGATGGTCATCACCTTTGAGGAGCGCTTCCAGTCCTTCATCGGCGACGGCGTTCTGTCCTCCTACGGCGTGATGGAGCTGCGCCGCGGCGAGCCGAGCCCCGAATCGCCGATGCCCACCAGCGCGGCCATTGCAGACGTGCCGGAAGCGCCCTTCGAAAACGAAGGCGCCACCTGCAACCAAGACCTGCTGACGAGTCTCGGCATCGGCAGCTTGAACCGTTCGTCTGCCCTGCTTGCGGCCGACGGCATTCTCTCGGGCATCCTTCCCGTGGGCGAAGAGAGCTACCCGCCCGGCGTGGTGCACTACCTTTGCGCGGAAACGGGCCTCTTCGATGGCGGTCCGGGCAACCGCGGCCAGGCTGGACTCGACGAACTCGCGTCGTGCCCGGCGGGCTCCAACGTGACGTTCTTCGCGTTTCCCGAAGGCAGCTTCTCGCAAGCGGACATCGCGGACCTCGACTGTCAGCGCGACGGCACCTGTAACCTTCAGCTCGCCGTCTGGTCCGAGTCGAGCTTCGTGGCGGACGGTCTGCTGCATCTTGAACCGTCCTTCGCCTGTGACGGTCGCTGCACGGACAACCGCTTCGACCTTCGTGAAGGCAAGATCTTCTCGCGGCCCGGCGTCACCGTCTACCCGCCCCTCGAGACGCGCGTACGGGATGCCTTCCGCTATAAGACGCGCTTTCAAAGCTCGACGGGCCGCAACCTCGGCTTCGCGCCGCGCGAGTGCGCGATCGAAGCGGGGCAGAACCCCTACTGCTTCGACTCGGAAGAGATCGCCGAGCTGCGCGACGCGGTCGACTGCTTGCACACGATCTACCAGGGCTTTGGCGACCCGGACGATCCAGCGTGGGACGACGTGCGCTCGGCCGTTTCCTTCTCGCTCACGTCCATGGCCGATGTCGGTCCGATCACGCCGGGGTCCGTGGACGCGGACGGCTTCGAGCGGCTCTACGCCGAGCTGCTCGTCACCCTCGGCGACGAAGCGTTCACGCAGGCGCTGCGTTCGCGCTTTGATCTTGCTGCAAGCCGCACGGGCGCCTTTGTCGGCGAGCAGCTCGAGTTCGACGGACCGAACCTCTCGGGCATTGCCGGCTTCGAGCTGAGCTCACTCTACCAAGCCGCGCAGTTTCACGGCTTGGCGACCGAGCGTTTCTACGAAATCGTTGCGCCCCTCATTCGCACGGCCCTCGAGCGCGAAGACGTCGGCGATGTCGGCATTGACGTCGTGACCCAATCGCTGGCGTCGACCTACCTCGAGCGAATCGTTGGTGCCGCCACGAAGAAGGCGCGCGCGTGGGCGGAGATCGCCCGGCGCTACCAGGCGATCGACCGCTCGGACATCGCCCAGCGCGTCATCGAGCGTGAGTTTGCGTCGACCTACCTCGAGTCCGTGCTGCTCTCGTCGGTGATGACGGCCATGGTCGACGCGACTCCAGGGTCCGACCGTGATCAAGTGCGCGTGGTGCTCGAGTCGGCGCAGCGTAACTACACGCAGGCCCTCGCGGAGCTTCGCGAAGTGTACGCGGCCCTGGGCGAGGCGACGGATCACTTCGGCTTTGCGCCGGATTTTCTTCCCCTCCCGGCCCTCGACGCGAACGACGCCAACGTCAGCAACGGCTTCGAGTCGGCGCTGCGCATTGCGCGCCTGCGTGCGGCGGACGCCGCGACCTTTGAAGAGGTGGCGATCCGCCGGAGCGGCGAACACGAGCGCAGTTTCGAGTCCTTCCTGCAGGAACTGATCACGCTGCGGCGCACCTACGAGCGAACGCTGCGCGAAATCTGCGGCTCCTTCGAAGGCGACGACGGACGGGTCTACCCGGCCATCAGCGAGTTCGCCGAACTCAACGAGGAAGCGGCCGAGTTTGCGGACCCGTGCGGTCTTCTCGGAACGGGGGCCATCGCCGAGAAGATCCTGGAGATGAACACGCTCAATGCGGCGGGGCGCACGCTTCGCGAGCGGGCCGTGCACAAGATCGAAGAGCTCAACGCCGAGGTTCGCCGGGCGCAGCGCCAGTGCAACCGTATCGAGAGTTTTGCGAACTATCGGCTGACGCGCGGCGAGGAGATCATCGACCTGAACCGGCAGATCCGTGGCCTTCAGATCGGCGTGAGCACGATCGACCGCGCCCTCGAGATTGCGAACACCTCCGTCATGGTTTCGGGGATCGAAAAGCTCTCCCTCCCCGCCTACGTCACCGCTGCGGCTGCCGCCAATGCGGGTGCACTGGTGCTTCAATCGCTTGCGAACCGTCGCGAGGAAAACATCGAGCGCGTCCAGCTGGAAATCGATATCGCTGCCGCGAACCAGGAGTGCGCGGCCCTCCAGATCGACCACGAGTTCACGATGCTGCGCCTGACGCAGGAGCTTGACGTCATTCAGCTGGATATCCTGCAGCACCTGCGAGAGACCGAGCAGCGCCGCGCCGAACTAGAACGGCTCTACCTCGAAGCGCAGAGCGTGCTTCAAGAGCAGCGCGAAGCCGAACAGCTTCGCATCAACTCGGAGGCGGCCTTCCAGGATCCGAACCGCCGCATTTACCGAAACGCCGCCGTGTACAACGCGGATATCTCCTTCGAGTCGGCGGTCCGCAACGCGTACCGCGCGACGCTGATGCTCGAGTACTTCATGGGCCGTAGCTATGAAGGCCGCGGCGAGCTCTTCCTCGTTCGTCTGGTTCAGAACGGCTTCTACAACCTGACGATCTACCTCAACGAGCTCGAGGACACCTATGAGGAGTTCCGCGAAGAGTTTGGCGTACGCGCCGTGCGCGTGGAGCGCCTCTCGCTCCGCGACGATCTCCTACCGCTTCACGCCGCGGAAAACGGCATCGCGCTTACCCGCACCGAAGAGCGCCAGAGTCTCTTCGATATGATCAGTGACCCGGTCTTCATCAACGCCGACGGACAGCTGGAGTTCGACTTCCGCACGTCCCTCGAGGACCTCTCGCCCTGCACCTTCAACCATCAAATCGATCACATCGAAACGGTGATGGTGGGCGGCTCGTCACCGGGCAGCGACCAGGAAGCGGACCTGCTCGTTTGGCAGGAAGGCACGGGCACGATCATCGATGAGCTCGGCGATTCGATCTTCTACCGACTGCCCGAGCGCCTCTCCGTATCGAACCCGCGTTTCGACGGCGCGACCTTCTACGACCCGATCGTCTACCGCCGCTTCGAGATGCGTCAGCGCCCGTACATCAACTCGAACTGGCGCCTGATTCTCGACCAGCGAAACAACCCTGAGAACGCCGACATCGACCTTCGCACCCTCGAAGATATCCACCTCTACATCTACTACACCGACTTCACAAACCCGGAGAACTGCCAGTGACTTATTCGTCTTCGAAATCATCGATCGAGGAAACGAACGTGAACTTTCACCGCTGGATAGTTCTTCTTAGCCTTGCGGTCGGCGTCGTCGGCTGCGGCGATGACGCGGCCACCACTCCCGACGGTTCCATCGACGCATCCATCGACGGAATCAGCATCGACGGGAGTGCGGGCAGCTGCGAGGCGCTCTTCCTCTCAGGCGAGTGCCCGGAAAACCGCCTTTGCACCGAAGAGGGCGGCGTCGCGACCTGTGAAGCCGCGTGTGAAGAAGGCTTTGTCTTCAGCGCCGACGGCGGCACGTGTACGGAGGTTCCGAACTGCAACCTCGGTTCGGACGTGCTCGCCCAGTGCGAGGGCGAAAACCGCGAGTGCGTCGCCGACGATGAGGGCGCGAGCTGCGGCGACTGCGCCGACGGCTTTCGCCCTTCGCCGACCTCGGACGGATGCATTCCCGCGACCTGCGGTGGACGCACCTGCGAGGCCGACGAGTTCGAGTCCTTCGACGACGCCGGAAACTGCACGTGTGAGCCGCGCCCCTGCGAAGAGGGCGAGGCGAGCAGCCTGCTGACGGGCCTCTGCATCTCCTGCGCCTTGCGCTGCAACGCCGAAGGCGAAGCGGGCCTTGCGCCGGAAACGGATTCGGACGGCAACTGCGTCTGCGATACGGATCCGGGCTTCTTTTGGCCCGGCGGCGATGCGGCGCAGGCCCGCCAGTGCGACGAGGACGGCGACCGTTGGATCAACCGCAGCGCGCTCGACGCCATCGAGTCGAGCGACCCCACCATCTCCGGCATCGCGCGCCGCGGCTGCGATCCCTTCGTCACCGAAGGTGTTGCCCTGCGAAATGAGTACGCCCAAGAGCTCTTCGTATGGTCCTGCGCGGAGGGTCTGATTCCCAGCGCCGACAGGAGCTCGAGCCCGTGCACGAGTCCTTCGCCGATGACGCTCGTCGAGCCGGACCGCAACGACAGCCAGGAGAAGATCGATCTGGCTGCCATGGAAGTGCCCGAGGTTGCGACAGTCTTCGGCGGCCGCGGCGTCGCGGCAACCGAGCTCAACGCCGTCACCAAGCTCTGCGTCGACGAGATCGCCGACTACGACGGCGACGGCAACGCCGACATCGCTCAGGCGCAGCGCGTGGACGTGGACGATATCGCATCGCGCTGGTCGGCCTTCTCGCACTTCGCGGAGCTTCACCGTGTGGAGCTTCCGCTTTCTCGAAGCGGCGAATTTCTCACGATAGCGGAGCGCTCGCGCTGCGCGCTTGGATCGGGCTTCCCGCTCGAGTACGAAGACGTCGGAAGCGACTACGCTTTTGAGTGTGCACGCCAGCGCGACGCGCGATTCAACGCGGACGAGCCGCTGCCGGGCTTCGACTTCGCGCGCTTCAGCTGCGACGAGGCCACGGGTTCGTGCGCGATTCCGGCCATGACGCCCCTTGAGCTTGGCGCGCCCGTGTCGCGTCCGCACGGCCTCTGCACGGACCCGATTCAGGAATGGGGCGACGTCTTCCGCGGCATGCATCACCACAGCCAGTTCAAGTGCGTGCAGTTCAGCAACGCACCGGCCCTTCCCTTCGAGCGTCCGCTCAGCGCCGCGACCGACGGCGAAGGCCGCTACCTCGACTTTCAACGCTGCCACCTCGAAAGCGGCAGCGGCGAGTTTGAATGCGATACGTTTCCCGTCACGAACGACGAGGTGGGCTGGGGCGCCGTGCGCTACGAGCCGGGCGTTGAGCTTGCGTTCGACGAACTCACGTCGGCGCCGAGCAACGAGGTGCTGGGCTGCATCGACGAAGCGGTTCTCGACGGACTGTGTCCGTCGACGACGCCCGTGGATGAGGGCGGAGACTTCTTCCAGTTCGGCGACGCCGAGAGCTTCGGTGAACTGATTTGCGGCTGCCCGGACACGGAGCGACTCTTCTTCCGCGACGTGGACGGCGACGGCCACGGCGATCCAAACGTATCCGTCTCAACGTGCCTTCCGCCCGCGGGTTTTGTCGCGTTGAACGACGACTGCGCGCCGTCCGACCCCGATATTTCTCCTTCGCAGCCGGACCTGCCCGACGAAGACGCCGTCGATTCGAACTGCGACGGCATTGACGGTGTCGTGGCCGATTCGGTCTTCGTGTCAGCGCTCTTCGGCAACGACGCGAACACGGGGCTAGCCCCAGATCGCGCCCTTCCTTCGATCGCCGACGCGATCACCATCGCGCAGGGCGTGGGCCGCAGCTACGTGCTCATCGCCGAAGGCGACTACAACGTGAGCGTGCCGATCGAGCTCGTCGGCGGCATCAACCTCATCGGCGGCTACCGCGACGACGCCACGTTTTCGACGCGCCGCGCCACGGCCGAAGAAACGTCCATCGTGGCAACGTCCACAACTGCGATGGTAGCCAGCGGCCTGAGTGAGCCCACCACCGTTGCGGACCTGACGGTTCTTGGTCCCGACCACGGTGGCACGACCGGTCGCGGTCCCTCGATCGCTGTGGTGGTGGTCGATACGTCCCAGGAGGCTCAGCTCGCCTTTCTGCGTACGCGGCTCGAAGCGCGTGCAGGCAGCAACGGCGTGGCCGGTCCGACCGGCGGCGTTGCCGAGTTGGGTCACGACGGCGGGGCAGGTCCTGTGCCCAATGACCGCGCGTGCGTTTCGGGACTCCTTCTTCCCGGCGGAGACGGCGACGACGATGAGTTCGGCGGCGATGGCGGTACCGGCGGCAGCAGCGACTGCAACGGCAACTGCACGCACAGTGCACGTAGCGGAAGTCCCGGCGCGTCGGGCCGGACGCCGCCGCGCCCAGCGATGCTGGGTGTGCGCTCGGAGAACCGCTTTGGAACGCTTGTCGCATCGGCCAGCGGATGGCGCCAGAGCCTCGGTTCCACGGGCGCCGACGGTCAGGGCGGCGGCGGCGGCGGCGGCGGCGGCGGCGGTGGCGCCCTGCGAAACGGCTGCGGCATTGGAACCACGCGCACCGGTGGTCCCGGCGGCGACGGCGGCCGTGGTGGCAACGGCGGCGCGGGCGGCGGTCCTGGTGGTCAAGGCGGCGCGTCCATTGGTGTCGTGCTGATTCGCTCCGTGGCCGACCTCGCGGGCTCCACTGTGGTACGCGGCCAGGGCGGCAACGGCGGCCGCGGCGGCACCGGCGGCGCCGGAGGCAATGGGGCGCGCGGCGAATGCGGCCAGCGTGTGGCTAACCAAGCAGGACGCGGGGGAGACGGCGGCGGCGGCGGTGCGGGTCGCGCTGGCGGCGGCGGTGCCGGAGGCAACGGCGGTCCTTCGATCGGCATTGCGTTTGCGGACTCGCCGATTACTACACCCTTCCTTGGTCTTCCGCGGCAGGAGAACACGGGCGCCGCTGGCGCTGGTGGCCCCGCCGGTCAGTCCGGCACAGCGGGCCGCGCCCGCGGTGTTGGATGCAGCGCGGGCTTCATCAACGAGCCATCGCCGGCGCCCGCCGGTGACCGTGGCCTCGATTCGCTCGGCGTGTCCACGCAGGAGCTCGACCTCTGATGCGTGCGTTCCCCATGCGTCTCTTCCTTCGATCGAACTTCACTTCAACCCCCCCAAACACCATGCACGACTCCTCGACCCGTACGTTTCGTTTCGTTGCCCTTCTCGCCTTAATGCCGCTCGTTTGGGCATCGAGC
Organism: Myxococcota bacterium; assembly: GCA_039201085.1. GTDB lineage: Bacteria > Myxococcota_A > Polyangia > Polyangiales > Houyiibacteriaceae > JBCCRV01. The sequence continues at coordinate 14,841 of JBCCRV010000067.1, forward strand.
GCGCACGCCCAAACGGGCGTGTCCGACGACCGCGTCTCGCTGCCGGACGGTCCCGGTTCGATCGAAGGCCTCGGTGACAATGCGGAAGGTGGCGGTAGCCGCGGCGGGATGAGCTACCGGGTGCCCCTCACGGTGCCGAACGGCTACAGTGGTCTCACGCCCAGCGTCGACCTCTCGCACAGCTCGCTCGCCGGTTCGGGGATCCTTGGCATTGGCTGGTCGATGGAAATGCCTTCGATCGAGCGACTGACGCTTCGCGGCCTTCCGACCTACGACGCCGACGACGAATTCTCGGTGATGGGCTCGGAGCAGCTCGTGCGCGTTTCGGGCGGTGACAGTGCCGTCTACCGCGCACGCATGGAGGGCGGCTTCGTGCGCTACACCTTTCATGGCGCGGGCGCCGAAGGCTATTGGGAAGCTGAGTACCCGAACGGCCAGCGGGCCTATTTCGGAGCGGACGCGGGCGGAAACCTGGTTTCGGACGCGCGACTCTCGGGCGAGCGCGGCACCTTCCGCTACCTGCTCGTGGAGCGCGTCGATCTCTACGGCCACCACATTCGCTACCGCTACAGCCGGGTCGACGGCCGTCCCTACTGCGAGCGCATCTCCTACGGACCGCCCCATAACGACGGCGAGCGCTACGAAATCGCCTTTGACTACGAGCCGCGGCCGGATGTTCTTTCGGACGCGAAGCCGGGCTTCGAAGAGCGCACCACCCAGCGGCTTACGGACGTGGAGGTCCTCGTCCGCGGTCTGGTCATTCGACGCTACGGTCTGAACTACGAAGACACGGAAGTCGCCGGCGGTCTTTCGCGCCTCGCCAGCGTGGAGCGCTTTGGACGCGATGGAACGCGTCATCCCATCCGCTTCTCCTTCGGCTACGAGCGGGCGCTCAGTTCGGACGCGTGCGGAGACGCGACGGAGTGCGAGCCGCACGTCGTGGACATGGGCACGGTGCCCGGTGGCGCAAACTTCGTCACCGGCAGCACGACGCTGGCGGACCTCAACGGGGACTCGCTTCCGGACCTCGTCGACACGAGCCGTCCTGGCGCCCACCGCATCTTTCTCAGCGAGATGATGGAGGGCGACGCAACGCGTTTTGCCGCCGAGCGCCCCAGCGGTACGGGAAATCAGAGCGCCTTCGACGTGCGGCGCCAGAACGTGCAGGTGCTGGACATCAACGGCGACGGATTCACCGACCTGGTGAACCTTCGAACCAGCACGGCCCTCTGCAACCTGGGAACGGGCGACTGGGTCACCGATGGGAGCTGCGAAGTATCCGGGGCGACGGGGATCATTCCCGTGGCTACCAGCTCCGATGCGGACCCGACGCGCTTTCGTTTTGTCGACATGGATTCGGATCGGCGAATCGATCTCGTGCACACGCCCAACGGAAGCTCGACGCTCTTCTACCGCAACACGGAAGACGGATTTGTGCTGCAGTCGGGCGCCGATGCCATCGGGCGCGTATTCGACGTGGACCGACTCTTCCTCAGCGACGTCAATGCCGACGGATTGCTCGACGCCCTCGTGCTCGGCGATACGGGCGTGGCGAGCTACAAGCTCAACCTGGGGCAGGGCCGCTGGGAGGACGCCTTTCAGCGCATGGACGGACCGACCGTGGGCTCCGGCGACCTGACGCGTTTGGTCTTCGAGGACCTCAACAGCGACGGGCGCGACGACATGGTGCTCGTGCTGACCAACGAGGTTCGATTTGCGCTGAACCGCAACGGCGAACGCTTCGATGCGAACGCCATTGAAGGTCCTTCAGGCCCCGTCTTCGGTGTACTGAGTCGCGCCGACCTTCCGGATCTGCCGTCGCGCGGAACAGACACGACGGTGCTCTTTGCCGACATGAACGGCAACGGCACCCGCGACATCGTCTGGGTCGAGCGCACGGGCGAAGTCCGTTACGTGGAGCTCTTTGCGACCCCGCCGAACCTGATCAGCCGCATCGAAAACTCCCTCGGCTCCGTTCAGGAGATCACCTACACCACCTCCGTGGCCGAGCGGCGTCGAAGTGAGCTTGCGGGCCTGCCGGCGTGGACGATGCCGATGCCCATGTCGATGAACCTCGTCGCGCGCATGGATATCTGGGAAGAGCTCACGGGCGACGAAAATGGCGCGGGACTGCACGACATTACCGAGTTCGCGTACGAGAACGGATTCTACGACGGCATCGAAAAGCAGTTTCGCGGCTTCGTTCAGGTCACGGCCACCACCCTGCCCGACGCGACCGGCGACACGCAGGAGCGCGGCCGAATCGTCGAGCAATACGACGTGGGTCAAGGCGACCCCTACCGCGCGGGCAAGCTCCTCATGGTGGAGAACTTCAGCGGAGAGGCCGGCGAAGAGCGCGCGCTGCGGCGACGCGACACCACCTACGACGATTGCGCCGTTGCCGAGGTGCCCG
>JBCCRV010000068.1:0-17232 GCA_039201085.1 Myxococcota bacterium
CGGCCGGCTCGGCGTCGACCGCGCCGACAAGATGGTCGAAAACTGCGTGGGCGTCTTCGGCTTGCCCATCGGCCTGGGACTCAACTTCACGATCAATGGCCGCGACTACGCCGTCCCAATGGTCGTTGAAGAGCCTAGCGTGGTCGCCGCCGTGTCGAACATGGCGCGCACCGTGCGCAAGGCCGGCGGCTTCAATGCCGACGCCGACCCCTCCATTATGATCGGTCAGGTGCAGGTGCTTGATGTGCCGGACCCGGATGCGGCCATCGCGGCCATTGAGGGGGCCGAGCAGGAGTTGCTCGACCTCGCCAACCGCATTCATCCCAATATGCAGCGCCGCGGTGGCGGCGCGCGCGCCATCGAGGTGCGACGCTTCGACGAGCCCTACGCGATGCTTGTGGTGCATCTGCTCGTGGACTGCGGCGAAGCGATGGGCGCCAACGCGATCAACGCGATGGCCGAAGGCATTGCAGGGCGCGTCGAAGAGCTGAGCCGCGGTCGGGTGAACCTTCGCATCCTTTCGAACCTCGCGGACCGGCGCCTGGCGCGCGCGAGCTGCCGTGTGCCGGAAATGCACTTGGCGGGCAACGGTTTCGGCGGCGCTGAAGTGGCCGAGGGCATCGTACAGGCGTACCGCTTTGCGGCCGTCGATCCCTACCGCGCGGCGACGCACAACAAGGGCATCATGAACGGCATCGACGCCGTGGCGATCGCTACGGGCAACGATTGGCGCAGCGTGGAAGCCGGCGCGCACGCGTACGCCGCGGCGGAAGGCCGCTACACGTCGCTGACGAAGTGGTGGCGTGAGGATGGATGCCTCTGCGGAAGCATTGAGCTTCCCATGGCCGTGGGCGTTGTTGGTGGCAGCACGCAGGTGCACCCCACGATTCGCGTGCTTCGTAAGATTCTCGACGTGGGTTCGGCCGCCGAACTCGGCATGGTGATGGCCGCCGCCGGTCTCGCCCAGAACATGGGAGCGCTTCGTGCGCTTGCTACGGAGGGCATTCAGCGCGGGCATATGACCCTGCACGCGCGCAGCGTGGCGCTTGCCGCCGGTGCGCGCTCGGACGAGGTCGATCTCATCGCCGCGCAGCTTGTGGACGCAGGAAGCGTCAAGCTCGACACCGCCGAAGAACTTCTACGCGCCGCCCGCCGCGCGGCGAGCTGAATCACCTCGGCTTCGTACCGGTTCGAGCCTCGGGAACGGGCGTTCGAGCTCATCCTACGGGCGCGTGCGCGCACACCCTACGCGCGCTGGGCATGACCTTCGCTTCGGAACGCCGAAGTCGATCAACCGCATCAACAACCTTCCCACGGGACTTCGGAATGAAATCTAGCAATCGCGCCCTTCAAGCCGGCTTGGCCAAGCTGCTCGATGCGCGTCGGCCCGACGCCCACAACGACCTTCTGCATTGGGAAGGCGAAGTCGTCTGGAATCCGATGCTTGCTGCGCAGTTCGTGATTGCGCGCCACGCGATGGGGCGGCCCTTGGCGAAGCTCCAGGCCGAGCGCGTGCTGCGTCAGCTCGAAGTGATGCAGCTCGAAAAGGGCTGCTGGGGCATGCACCGCTACGGCGAGCCATCGCTCTTCGTCACGGTGCTCGCGTACGTAGCTGCGCGCCTGTGCGGTTGGAAGTCGAGCGACAAGCGCCTCGCCGGCGCCCGCGACTTCATCCGCCGGGAAAACGTTCTCAACGTGCCCAGTTGGGGCAAGGTTTGGCTTTCGATCGCGAACCTCTACGAGTGGGACGGCGTGAACGCGGTGCCGCCGGAAGCGTGGCTCCTGCCGAAGGCCGTGCCGCTCCATCCCTCGAACTACTATTGCCACACGCGGCTGATCTACATGGGCATGGCGAGCGTTCGTGCGCTGCGTGTCACGGCGCCATTCAACGAGACGACCCGCGCCCTTCGCGCGGAGCTCTACGCCGGCCAGGCGTACGAAACGATCGACTTTGCACGCGCCCGGGGCCGGCTGCGTGAAGGCGACCTCTGGGAGCGTCCAAGCGCGATCCTGCGCGCCGTGTACGGCGCCGTGAACGTCATCGAACCGCTTCATGTGCCGGCTCTTCGTGCGCGCCTCATCAAGCGCTTCACGGAGGCGATGCGCTTTGAGCTGCGGAGCACGGACTATACGTGCCTTTCGCCGGTCAACGGCCTGCTCTTTGCGCTCACGCTTCACGCGCAAAACCCAAGCGATCCGGACCTGGAGCGCCAGCTCGCGCGCTTTGGTGGCGACGACGATTCGCCCCTCAAGGGCTGGGTTTGGCAGGACGACGACGAAGGCCTGCGCGTCACCGGCGCGCGCAGCGCGACGTGGGATACGTCCTTCGTGCTGCAGGCCCTAAGCGTGCTCAAGCACGTCGATATCCCGGAGCTTCGCGCACACGTGGCGGAAGGGCTTGAGGAAGGTCTGCGCTGGCTCGAAACGCAGCAGATTCGGTCAACCGCAGCGGAGCGCGGCGCCTACGGCAAACACGACCGCGTCGACCCCGTTGGCGGCTTTTGCTTCGCCGGCATTTGGCACGGCTGGCCCGTCAGCGACTGCACCGCCGAAGCGCTGCTCGCCTTCGCCGACGCGGATGCGGAGCGCTACGCGCCGGCGATTCGTCGGGCCGTCCGTTTCCTCCTTCAAGCGCAGAACTTCGACGGCGGGTTCGGCAGCTACGAGGCGCGCAAAAGCCGCGCCGGTCTCGAATGGATGAACCCGGCGGAGATGTTCGGCGACTCGATGACCGAGCTCTCCTACTACGAGTGCACGGCCTCGAACGCGTGCGCCCTTCGTGCCGCCCTCGACGCGGGCGTGCTTTCGGGTTCGCTGAGCGATCGCGCGCAGGGCGCCCTTGAACGGGCCGGCGCCTACCTGCGCGCGTCGCAGAACGAAGACGGAAGCTGGGACGGCGCCTGGGGCGTCGCGTATCTCTACGGCACGCTCTTTGGTGTCCGCGGCCTCAAGGCGGCGGGCGCCGACGCCACGGACCCGGCGGTCCAGCGGGCTTGCGCCTTCGTGCTCGAAAAGCAGCGGGAGGACGGCGCCTTCGCGGAGTGCTGGCGCAGCTGTCTCGAAGACCGCTTCATCGCGGCGGAAGAGTCCCATCCGACGCAGACGGCTTGGGCCCTTTCGACCCTGCTTGAGGGCGACGTCGAGGACGCGCGCGTGCGGGAGGCGGCGGAGCGAGCCGCGCTCGCTCTCCGCGTGATGCAGGAGGCGGACGGCACCTGGCGTTCGCCGCGCATGACCGGCGTTTTCTTTCGTACGGCGCTCCTCGACTACCGTCTCTACCGGCAGATCTTCCCGCTCTGGGCCCTCGCTTCCTTTGAGGCGACCCTCGGCACCCGTGCAGCTTCGACGCCGCACGCTGGCGCGAGCGAGACCTTCGCGCCATAACGCCCCATGGCGAAGCCCTAGCCAGCTTCGCTTTTCCATCACCGAGAACGCCATGCCCACCAAGTCCGCCGGCCTAAGCCCCGAAGCCTTTAAGTCCACCGTCGAGCACTACCGTCGCCTGCACGACGACAGCCGCGCGAGCGTAGACGAGCGCAAGGCCAACTACACGACGCTGGTCAACCAGTACTACGACCTGGCGACGGACTTCTACGAGTACGCGTGGGGCAAGTCCTTTCACTTCGCGCCCCGCGTGAAGGGCGAGTCGTTCAAGGCGTCGATCCTGCGCCATGAGCATTTTTTGGCGCGAAAGCTCGGTCTGAAGCCCGGCATGGAAGTCCTGGACGTCGGCTGCGGCGTCGGCGGTCCGATGCGCAACATCGCGCGCTACAGCGGCGCGCGCATCGTTGGCCTCAACAACAACGCGTACCAGATCGAGCGCGGTGAACACCACACGCGCCGCGAGAAGCTCGGCGCCCAGTGTTCGTTCTTGAAGGCCGACTTCATGAACATTCCTACGCGCGAAGAGCGCTTCGACGCGATCTACACGATCGAAGCGAGCTGCCACGCGCCGGATCGCGTGGGCCTGTTCACCGAACTCAACCGGGTCATGAAGCCCGGCGCCGTCTTTGGCGGTTTCGAGTGGTGCCTCACGGACAAGTACGACGGCGAAAACGCCGAGCACCGCCGCATCAAGAAGGAAATCGAAGAGGGCGATGGCCTACCGGACATTGCGCACACGTCGGAGATCGACGCGGCGCTCCTCGCCTCGGGCTTCGAGCTCGTCGAGGTTTGCGATCTTGCAACGTGCGGCAGCGAAGAGCGCCCCTGGTACTACTCGCTCACCGGCGGCGACCTGACGCTCGCCAGCATTCCGCGTACGCCCATCGGCCGCCAGATCACGAACGTCGCCACGGCGGTGCTCGAGCGCCTTCGCATTCTTCCCGAAGGCACGGCGGAAGTGAGCCGTTTCCTCGGCAAGGCCGGCGACGCCCTCGTCGAAGGCGGCGAGCGCGAGATCTTCACGCCGATGTACTACTTCCTCGCGCGTAAGAATTAGCGGCGATCAGTCTCCGCTCGGCGAGAGGAGCCATTGCTCGAGACACGTGATCTCGCGTGCCGTGAGCGGGTCGCCAAGGGGTGGCATGGGGTCGCCGCAATCGGCAGGGACTTCGCCGCGCAGCTTGGCGACGAAGAAGCTCGCTTCGAGGTCGCCTTCCACGAGAATCGTTTCGCCATCGCACGACATCGAGGGAGCGTCCGTGATGCGCTCGAGTACGCCGGCCGATTCAAGGTCGAGACCGGAGCGCGTGTTCGAGGCATGACAGACCACGCCGCCGCAGGTGTCCTCAAGAAAAGCGGTCGCGTTGAAGGTCGAGCAGACGTCGATGTCTGCGCTCGCTTCGGCGCTGTCGATCCACGGTCCGCCGTCCGACTCACCACTGGCGGAGCTGCCGCAGGCGGAGACCAGGATGCCAGCGGCGAGGGCCGCGTTGGCCAGGTACTTGTACATCGTTTCTCCTGGGCTGCGCTCAGTAGGGAAGGCCAGGCAGTGGCATGCGCATGGCGCGCAGGCGCGTGCGTTCGGTGATGTAGAGGGTCCGGTGATCGGGTCCGCCGAAGGCCGCGTTGGTGATCTGCCGCGCGGAGATCTGAAAGAGAAACGCGCCATCGGCTTCGAAAATCGCGAGTCCTCGGCCGGGACGCGCCAGGTAGAGCCGGCCAGCGCAGTCGAGGGCGACGCCGTCGTTGCTTTCGCCCGGCAGAAACACTTCGCGTTCGCCCACGTTCAGCGAGGCGTCGAGCGGGTAGCGGTAGAGGTTGTCGTCCGCCCGGCTCGCGACGTAGAGCCAGCGCTCATCGAGGCTGAGCGTAATGCCGTTGGGCCGTCCGATGCGCTCGTCCACGAGCGAAAGCGTTCCATTGGGCGCGCGTCGAAACACGCCCTCGAAGTCGAGGGCGCGGTCTCGGCCGTCCACCTGACCGTTGTAGGCGGGGTCCGTGAAGAAGAGCGTTCCATCGGCCGCCACCACCAAGTCGTTCGGCGCGTTGAACACATTGCCTTCAAAGGCCCCGCTCAGCGTTTCCCGCGTGCCCGTTGCTGGGTCCAGCCGGGCGATTTCGCGGGCGTCGTGCGCGGTGACGATCATCGCGCCGCTCTCGTCCACGGCCATACCGTTCGTTCGCACGCGGCCGGCCGGTAAAAACGACGCAACGCCGCCGTCGACGTCCAGCTCCCAGATGATCGTCGGCGGTCCTTGATCGTCCGCGTTGAGTTCGCTCTCCTGATTGAAGTCGCTGAAGCGAAGCACGCCGCGTTCAGCGAGCCAAACGGGACCTTCGAGAAAGGTGAAGGCGTGGGCCGTTCCGTCCACCAGTCCCTCCTGCGCCACCGTTTCAAGAGGACCGCGCTCGTCGAGCGAGGCTTCGGGATCGAAGCTACCGGCCGCGCAAATGGTCGCGCGAAGTCCTTCTGCGCGACCCGCGGCGTTGTCCGGCGGCGCGCTTGCGTCGACAGCGGCTTCCGATGAGGCGTCCGGCGCGGAGTCTCCTCGCGCGGAGTCTTCCTGCGCGGGGTCTTCGCTGGCGTCGAGCAGGGGGGCCGCCATGTCGCCCCCGAGCGCCGAGTCGTCGCCGCATGCGCTGAGCGCTAGGACGAGGCACGCGATGTAGGGACGAAGCACTAGGCCATGATCTCCGCGAGCGGACCCTCGGAGTCTTCGGGACGACCGAACACGTCCACCTCGGCGCCGCAGGCTTGGGCAACGGAGAGAAAGAGCTGGTTGATGTTGGGTGCATCGCCTCGTTCGACGTACTGGCCGCGGCGCAGTCGACCGCCCGCATCGCCGATGAGCACGGCCGGGTGGCGGTTTCGACCGTCGTGGTGTTTGCCGCCGCCGCTGTTCACCCAGAGAATGAGCGTGCGATCGGCTTCCGTACCTCCTCCCGCGACCTCCGTATCCGCCAGGATCTGCCACATGTGCAAGAGCACCTCGGACTGAAAGCGAAGGATGTCCCGCACCGCGTCGTCGGCGCTGTAGCCGAGGCGACTCAGTCCGCTCCGGTGCATCAAGTTCTCATGCGCATCGCCGCCGTAGCCAAGCGCGCCCCATCCGGCGTTGTGCGCGTTGAAGCCCAGGAGGCTTAGGTGCACGACGCGGGTCAGGCCGAAGGCAATGGCCTGGGCGCCGATTTCGGCGAAGCCCATGATCGCATCCGGGTTCAATCCGCCGCCGTCAACGTTTCCATCGGGGAAGGGCGGCGGCTCTCGCGATTCGAGCAAGGCGAGCCGGCCCTGAACGGCTCGTTCAGTCTCGCGAAGCGAATGAAGCATTTGGTCCAGCTTCGCTTGCTCGATGCCCGCGAGGGCGCTGCGCGCCCGTTCGAGGTCATCACGCATGCCATCGAGAATGGAGAGTTCGCCATCAAGGGCGCGCTGTGCTGCGGCGCGGTCCGTGCCGCCGAATACGCTGACAAAGGCTTCTTCGACGGATGCGATGGCGGGGAAGGGCCTGAGCAGACCGTCCGAGCTGGTGCACGGCGCCGGGCGACCGGCGCGTACGGGAACGCCAAAGGCCAGCGAGCTGAACGCATCGTTGGCGCCCGTGTGCTGGGCGACGAGGCGGTCCACGGATACGCCGTTGGCGTTCCGGCCGTCGCCGCGTACGCCCGTAAGCGTAGACCATCCGCTCCCGTGCAGGTCGCCATCGCCGCGGTTGCGAAAGGCACGAAGGATGGAGACCTGTTCTCGAATCGGTCGAAGCGGCGCGAGGGCCGCGGGCAGATCCCAGTTGGCGACCGAGCGCACGTCCGTGTACAGGGGTTCGCCGTCGCGGGCCATGCCCTGATGGCCCCAGCCGTTGCCGCCCGTGAGCACGATGAGGTTCGTGCGCTCGGCCTGGCCGTGGGCCCGGCCGACGAGGTGGGCGACGAGGGGCGAAAGGGCCGTGCCCCCCAGGCCGAGTGCGGCGGCGCGAAGAAACTCTCGACGACTCATGGGCTGTCCTCCTCGGTGAGCAGCGCGGAAAAGGGCACGCGACGGGTCATGTTCTCGAGCAAAAAGATCTGAACGATCAAATCGCGGATGTCCCCGTCCGTTTCTTCGAAGCGGGCTTTCAGGCCGTCGACGTAGCAGGTGTCATGTTCGGCGATGTGCCGACCATGCACGTAGCCGTAGAGCTGTTCGACAAAGCAGCCGCGAACGTCGGGCGATCTGGCTAGCGTGGCGACAAGCTCCTGGGGACCCGATACGGCGCCATCCGTGTTGGCGGTGCTTTCGATCCAGCCCTCGAGCTCGAGGGGAAATCCTTCGACGTCTTCGCGTGGCGTACCGTTCGTGGCGAAACCGTCGAAGGGATAGCCCAAGGGGTCGATGACGGCGTGGCAGTTTTGGCAGCTCGGTTCGCTCATGTGCCGCTCCCGCACTTCCCGTGGGGAAAGGTCGCGCCCCTCTTCGACTTCGAGGTCCTCTTCAAGACCCGTGAGGTTCATGTCGACGCCCGGCGGGGAAGGGACCTCCTGGCAAAAGAGCTTCTCGCGGATCCAAACGCCCCGCGCCGTGATGCCCTTGTGGGAGATGAGCCATCCGCCCTGCATCAAGAGACCGCGCCGGCCCTGCAGCGTGGGTGAAGGGGAGGGCGCTTCGCGCTCGGCGCGGCCGTAGTAGTCGGACAGGGTCCGGCTGTACATGGTGAAGTTCGCGTTCAGCAGCGTTTCGAGTCGGGCGTCGTTGTTCCAGAGCACTTCGCGCACGAACATCATCGGCTCGTTGCTCAACCAGCGCAGGTTGCGTTCGGCGCCGTTGTCTTCAAAGCGCAGCCCTTCGGCGAAGCGAATGTCCTCGACGTCGAGCCATTCGTAGAAGAAGCGCATGATGCCCGTGATGCTTCGTTCGTCCTGCGCATCTTCAAGCGTTACGTCTTCGGGCACGAGGCCGACGAGACGGCGAACCTGGGCTTCGAGTACGGCTGGATCGGCCAACGTTCCGTCGGCGGCTGCAGCGGTGAGTTCATCGTCCGGCGGCGCGTCGAGCAAGGTGTAGGAGAGCAAATCGGCGCGTTCGCGCGGCGTCAGCACCGCGAGGCTGTCGTCGCCCGGTTCGCCTCCCAGTTCTTCCCGAAAGATCACCGTAGGGGCCGTGAGCAGCCGGCGCGCCAGGAGACGGTTGGCCGCGCCCGCGCCCTGCGCCGCCGCAATCGCGTCGTAGAAGCTCACGTGAGCGTCGCGCTCCTCGGCCGTCAGTTCGCGTCGATAAAGGGTGGACGCGAACGCGCTGAGCAAGGTGTCTCGGCAGGAGGCGTCGTCCGTTCCGATGCACGGCGGTCCCTCCACGCGCTCGTCGCTGATACTCCGGTCGACCAGCGCGCCCACCGATCCGATCAAGCGGCTCATGTACTGGGGCCCGCCGTTCAAAATGGCCGGGTCGTTTGAGTAGGGCTCGCCGCGGCCGACGTAGGGGCGGAGCGCCGTGTCCACGATGCCCTGGGGAAACCCCTCGATGACCGATGCGTAGGTTGCTTCGAGCTGTTCGGGCGTGAGCGCCCATATGCGCGCGACTTCCGGTCGGCACGAGGCGTCGGGGAACAGGCTTGGATCGACCGTCACGCCGCCGCCCGGCGGCGTCCAAGGTTCGGTCGGTTCAACGGGGGTGGTCGGATCGCCCGGATCGGTTCCCGGCGGTCCGTCTCCCGTGAGCGTCCCTTTGCAGCCCGCCCAACAGAGCATGAGCGCGGCTAGAGCCCGCGCGCGTTTAACCTTCATTCGCCGTCTCCCATGAGCGCGTGCTTGCGCGCTGCATCCGTCATCGGGCACTGCGCCGTCGCGCCTCGCCCCTCTCGACCCGCGTGTTCCTGCATCGAACGCACGGGCCCTCAGACGGGGCAGGACCGAGCGGTGGTTCAAGTTTCTTCCGCGCCTCGCGGTCAAATCGGTTGAGCAAAGTTTTTGACCCGCTTCGGCCCGCCCGCGCGTCCGTACTCTCGCCCCCAATGAACGCGGAGCCGAAATGACTGGAATTGTGCGCCTACGGCGGCGAACCCTGCTCCAGGGCCTCGGAGCCACCATTGCCTTGCCCTTTCTGGAGGAGATGCTCCCGGGTCGGGCCCAAGCGATGGACGAACCGGAGCGCCGCGTCATCACGGCGACCCTCGGCGGCGGTTTGGCGAAGGAATGGCAGGCGGGCGCCTACTTCGACGGGGTGCTGGCGCCGCTGGCGCCCTTTGCCGATCGGCTCTGTTTTGTGCGTGGACTGCAGGGGCGGAGCAGTCACGGTCCCGCCAACGCGCTGCTGATGACCGGGGCGGACTGGATCAAGGACGTACCCGTGACCACCGCGCCGACCATCGATTGGCGCTTGATGAAACAGGCCTACCCCGAGCGGTTTCCCGGGCCGATCCCGTTCCTCAACTTTGGCGTGAAGATTCGCAACGCCGAGTATGTGCTGAACGAGGCCCGCGTGTGGGACGACGGACCCAACCCGATCGGTTTTCCCCACTACACGCCGAACGCGCTCTTCCAGGCGATCTTTGGGCGCCTGCCCTCGCAAAGCGTCGAGGACGCGATGGGCGAAGCGCAGGCGGACGCGAGCATCTTGGACGCCGTCCTCGACCAGTACCACTTCTACACGGGCGATGGTGCCGGCCTGTCGATGGCCTCGCGGACGCGAATCTCCGACCACGCCGATCACATCCGCAGCCTCGAGTCGGCGATTGGTGGTCTTGACCTCATGGGATGCGATGCGCCGGAGCTTCCCGCAGACGTGATCCCCGGTGCGATCGAAGACGCCTTTCCTGGGGGCGGCGCCAACGCCGCGGAGCGCGCAGACGTCTCACACGTCATTCGCCAGTTCAACGTCATGGCAGACCTCTTCGTGCTGGCGATGCGTTGCGACCTAAGCCGTTTTGGCCACGCGGTGATCTTTCCCCTCGCCGCCCATGGAAGCTGGCGCGGGCGCTTCACTTCGACGGGAGGCGCGATGGTGGACTACGACGCGCTCCGCGCGAACGTCGAGGACCTTAACCGTCACGGCGATTGGCACAACACCAACCACCTGCTTCCCCGCCACTCGGGCGAGGCGCTGGAGCGCGCCTTTAGCCTAGCCGAAGCCTATCGGCAGCCGGGCATCGACATGCTGGCCCATCTCCTCGATGGACTTGATGCGCCCGAAAGCATCGAGGCCAACGGCGCGACGATCCTCGAGAACTCGATTTTTGTCGCGGCCAGTGAGCTGGCGACGAACCACTCGGGCGACGGCGTCTTTCACGTGCTCGGGCCGGCCAACGGCACCTTTCGCAGCGGCCTGGTGGACGTCGCGCCCGATGCGACGTCTCGCCAGCTCTATGACACGGTGCTTGGCGCCTTCGATGCGCCCCTCATCGATCCGGAAGTCGCCGTGGGCGAGGCCGGCAGCATTCCGGAGGTGCTCGCATGAGGCGTTTGCTTGCGGTCCTCATCCTGCTCGGATGCAACGGTGCGATCGGTGAACCGGGCGCGGCGGGCGCCCCGCCCGCCGAGGCGATGCCGCCGGGAAATCCCGGGGCGGACTGCAGCGATCCGGGGCCCGGGAACGCGCCGACGCTGGTTCGGCGTCTTACGGGGAGCGAATACGCCTCGACGATCGAGGCGGCGCTCGACGTGGAGGGCGATCGCAGCTTGCTTGCGGGCGAAGTTCGCACCCGCGGCTTCCTTAACGACTACGGAACGCTCATTCCAACAAGCCAGTTCGTGCTTGGTGCACGCGACTTCGGCCGTGCGCTCGGCGAACGCCTGCTGGAGGACGGCAACGCATGGCTCGGCCACGAGCCGCGCGCCGCGGGCGCGAACGGATGCATCGAAGGGTGGCTCGGCGACGTTGGCGAGCCGCTCTTTCGCCGGCCGCTGGATTCGCGCGAGCTAAGCGCCTTTCGAATGCTCTTTCAAACGCTGGCAAGCGAGGGGCAGTCGCCCGACGAGGCGGCGGTGGGCACGCTGCGGGCGCTTCTGCTAGCGCCCCAAACGACGTATCGGGTCGAAAGCCCCGAAGGAGACGTGGCGACGTCCTTCGAGCTCGCCAGTCGCCTCGCGTTCTTTGTGACGGGCGCTGGACCGGACGCTGCGCTGCGGGCGGCTGCGGAGGCGGGCGAACTGGCGACGGACGATGGGGTCACGGCGCAGGTCGAGCGCCTGCTGCAAACGCCCGCCGCCGCCCGCACGCTCGATGAGTTCGCCTATGGATGGCTTCACTTGGACACGCTCGAGGGACTCACACCAACCGGGGACGAGGCCTTTGACCAAGAGCTTGTCGCGAGCGCGCAGGCCTTGGTACGCGCCGTCTGGCTGGAGGACGAGGGCGAGCTGCGTGACGTATTCTCCGCGGACTACGTCGTGCCGGCGTCCGCCCGAGCGGCACGACGTCAGGGCGTTCCCGGTGCGGCCCCCGGCGAGCGCTACGACGTGGCCGGCGACGCGCGACGCGCCGGCATCCTCACCGAGCCCGCCGTGCTGGCGGGAACGGGCGCCGACAGCTTTCCGATGATTCACCGGGCGCTCTTCGTGTACCAAGACGTTCTCTGTCAGGTCGTTCCCGAGCCGCCCCCGGGCGTCACCGAAGCGCAGCCCGGTGGACCGACCGACAGCGAGCGAGAGCAGTCCGATGCGCGCGCCGCCGACGGGAACTGTACCGGCTGCCATTCGGCCTTCGATCCCTTTGCTCACGCCTTCGAACCCTACGGCTTTAGCGGTGAGTGGCGGGACGAAGACGACTACGGAAATGCGACCCGGACCGATGGCGTGTTCAGCGCTCACGACGGCGGCGAACGCCCGTACCGAACGCCGGCGGAGTTTGCCGCGACGCTCCGCGAAGATCCGCGCATCAACCCCTGCATTCTCGAGCGCTTCGTCGAGTCGGCGTGGGGACGGGCCCTCACGGACGCCGATGCTTGCGACGTCGCGCAGATTCGTGCGCGCTTCGAATCGCTCGGGAGTACGTACGCCGCCGCCGTGCTCGCGATCGCAACCCATTCCAGCTTTGTCGTGAAACAGCCCGGACGGTAGATCGGGGGCCGTGAGCGTACGCAGGGTCGCGCCCTTGCGGCCCGCGGCGCTGCGCTGCAACGTACCTCCCGCATGTACGTGAACACGCGAAATGCGCGGGCCATCGCCGAGGCTGCCCTTCAGAACCTGAATCCGCGTCGCGCCGTGACCTGGTCCGGCTTCACCGCGGGCTACGTGGGTCTTCGCGGCCTTACGGAGATCGGTCGTCGCATCGACGACGTGGCCTACCCCGAATGGCGCGATCAACCGGTCGTTCAGCCCGTGTTCATCTTCGCGAACGGCCGCAGCGGCACGACCATGCTGCATCGCTTGATGGGCCTCGACGAAGAGACCTTCGCGGGTTTCAAACTCTACCAATCGATCTTCAGCGCCGTGAGCCTCCAGCGCGCCTTCGAAGGCATCAGCAACGGTCCCCTTGGTGGACTGGCGCGAAAGGGCGTCGACACGATCAACGAGACGTTCTTTCGCGACACGGTCTGGGACGGCATTCACGCGATGGGCATCGATGTCGAAGAGGAAGATGAAACCACCTTCGTCTACGGCTTCGAGTCGCCGACGATTTCGCTGCTCAACCCGTTCATGCGTGACTACACGCGTCTAACGTGGCTCGATGCGCACGACGACGAACGGCGTCGCCGCTTCATGGACTTCTACGAAGCCACCGTGAAGAAGCATCTCTTTGCCGTAGGCGGCAACCGACGCTTTCTCAACAAGAACGTGTTCTTTGCGCCGCGCGTGCGCTCGATGCTGGAGCGTTTTCCCGATGCGCGCTTCGTGTATCTCGTGCGCCATCCCTTCGACGCGCTTCCTTCGTTCATGAGCATGTTCTACGAGAAGTGGAAGACCCACTCGCCGGAGTTGAACCGCGCATCGCCCGAGGCCATCGAAATGATGAACATGGGCTATTCGTACTACCGGGCGGCCGCAGAGCTCAGTCGTGAACTCCCCGCGAAGAACTTTCGTGTCGTGCGGTACGACTCGCTCATCCAGAGTCCAAAGCAGGTGGTGGAGGAGCTCTACGCGTGGATGGGCCTCGACATGTCCAAGGCGTACCTCTCACGGCTTGAAGCGGCGACGAGCCGTCAGCGAAAGTACCGTTCGTCCCACCGCTACAGCCTCGAACAGTTTGGGATCACGCGGGACGAAGTGCGTCGCGAGCTGGATGGCGTCTTTGAGGCCTTTGAGCTTGATCCCTTTCGCGACTGAACCCAGCAGCACCGAAGGCCGTAGATCGGCACGCCCTTGTGTCGTCGGAGCAAACGAACGACCCTCGAGCAGCGGCGCGGACTCAGGAATGGAGAAACGGCCCCTTCGACGAGCGCATTCCATCCATGAAGACCGTGGACGGCGAGTCGCTCCTTGGGCTCGCGGACGTGGAGGCGCTCCGCGCATTCGTATGGACGTCGCGTTCGCACCAAGACCCAAACGCGACCTATCGCGGGGATGAGCTATAGGGCTCGTCCCAAAATCGCGACTAAAGGAACGGGTTGTTCGGAACTGGACCGGTCGGTGCGGCTTGAGCGATGCGGCGCGTACGAGCCGCGCGGCGCTCTAGGCTGACCTCGAGTTCGTGCGTGCGTGCGTCGTCCGCTTCTTCGAAAGCACTGGCGGCTAGGCTGGTCTCGAAGGGCAAAAATCCGCGCCGGGTCACGGTGATGGCGAGCGGAGCGTCGAGCGCGTTGCCGAGGGCGATCATTTCGCCGCCGGTCTTTTCCTCGTCGCCCACGCGCAGCGTTGCGCCGTCGGGAATGCGCACCGTCAGCTGATAGGGCTTCGCCTCCAGCTCGAAGCGAATCGCCTCCATGCCTTCGGCGACCGTGAGCGACTCGCTCGCGTTTCGAAATCCCTCGAGGGCCGCGCTGGCTTCGAGTTCACCGGCTTCAAGTTCGAGGTCGCAGGGCGCCGTACACGTCTGCTCACCCACGGTGATACGAGCACCCTCGGGCGTACTCTCGAAGTGTGCGTCGACCAACGCGGGACCTTCCGGTTCAGCGGCGGCCGCTTCGGCTTCCGCCTCCGCATGGGCGGAAAGCGCTGGTGCGGTGAAACCGACGCCTGCGAGGAGCACGCCCGCCGCGATCGGTGCGAGGTAGGACTTGGGTTCGGAGGGAGGAGGAGGAAGCTGGCCCATGCGGGAGACTTGCGGTCCTTCTGTGACGATCGGGTGACGCCAGCGTCACAGGCCCGCGCCGGAGTCGATCGGAGGTCCGCAGACCCCACCTTCCTCTTCCTTCGGTGCGCGGACCCGCATGGGGAGGGTGCGCAGACCCCAGTCGCGTCTTCGAAGCCGTTTACCGGCTATTCGCGCCTTGCTTACCGCTATCCGTTCCTTCGTTCCTTGAACTCCGGCGCTCGCTTGGCCATCCGGGCCTGGACAGCCTCCATTTGATTGGGCGACCCCAGGAGCGTGAGCTGATGCTTCAGCTCCAGCGCGAGCGAGTCCGCAGCGCTGAGATCCGGTCCTCGATTGATGAGGTCTTTCGCAGCGGCGATCGCGTCCGGCGACTTCTGCGCGATCGTGCTCGCAATCCGCCGGGCTTCCTCCAGCGGATCGGCGTTCGTCCGCGTCACGAGGCCAAGCTGGGCCGCCTCGTCTCCGTTCACGATGCGTCCGGTGAAGGTCAGCTCCCGGGCCACATCTGGACGCACGAGAGGCAACAGCGTTTTTGTGGCGCCCATGTCGGGAATGATGCCCCACTCGATCTCCATGACCGAAATGGCGGCGTCCGGCGCAGCGATGCGTATGTCTGCGCCTAGCGCGATTTGCAGGCCGCCGCCGAAGCACGGGCCGTGCACGCTGGCGATCACCGGTACGGGAACTTCCCGCCAAATCCATCCCACGCGCTGCGCGCGGTTCGCTGGTCCCCCACCGGAGCTTTCCGCGAGCCGGCGAAAGACCGTCGGGTCGGCGAGGAAGCTTCGAAAGTCGAGCCCTGCGCAAAACGCTTTGCCTTCACCCCGCAGGATGACGGCGCGAACGCTCCGGTCTTCGATGAGCGCCTCGCCCGCGGCAATGATTGCCTCGAACATCGCAAAGTCGAGTCCGTTTCGGGCTTCGGGCCGCGTCATGACCACCTCGGCGACGTGACCGGTACGGTCGATGCGAATTCGTTCACTCATTGGGGATCCTCACTCTGTGTTTCGGGCGTGTCGCTGGGCGACGTGAGGGGAAGGGCGCTTCGGGCGCTCGGACCGCCCGGGTCGACGCGCGTCGCGTCGGCGGGCGCTCGCGGCGATGGCCCGGCCTGCACGGTCTCGGCGGCGCTTGCGCCCGCGCCGTTTCCGCCGAGCGGAATGCGCGGGCCGGCCACCGTTTCCGCTTCGCCCAAGCTTTCGGCGCCGAGGCTCGCTTTGAGGGCGGTGGCCTCGACGGATTTCGCCGGCTCGGGGCCGTGGGGGACAAAGGAGCCCGCGAGGGTGCCATGGTGGCCGCTTTCGCCGGCAAGGTCGCTGGCGGGCAGGCGCTTTTTGAAGATGGGAAAGCCCGCGGCGAATAGAAGGATCGTCGTCAGTACGGCGGCGAAGACCACGACGGGCAGGTTGTCCGAAGGCGTGCCGTTTAGGTCGACCGGAATCATCGTCACGCCCGACTGAAAGGGCATCATAGCGAGCACACCTGCCGCCATGCCGCGCGGAAGCAGCACCGCGATGAGCGAGCGCGCGGGCGTCGAAAGGCCGCTGCGCGCGGTGGCGACGACAACGTTCGGCAAGCGCGCGAGCAGGAGAATGATCCCGATGCCTACGCCGAAGAAGAGCAGGCCGAAGGGCGGGCCGAGCATGGCGCCGATGAAGACAAAGAAAAAGCTCTTGATAAAGAACGTGATGACGCCGTGAACGCCCTTCACGTTGCCGCCGAGAAAGGCGACCTGCGCAAGGCCGATCTTCTTCGAAAGGGATGGTGCGTTGCCGGCCATGACCGCGGCCACGAGGATCGCGAGGGCCGCACTGCCGTCCATCTCATCGACGAATACATAGACGACGAGAAAGAAGCCGAGGAGCAGCGGGTAGGCGTACTCCGAACGGTTGAGGCGAGACAGCACCAGGATGGTGAGCAGACCGGCGATGAGGCCGGAGCCAACGCCCACGCCGAAGGACTTCCCCAAGGTCATCGCGGCGCCGCCTGCGCCCGCTGCCTGCGCGCCGTCGACGGCACTCGCCGCGAGAATCTGAATCACCGCGCCCGTCGCGACGACGGAGAGCACGTCCGTGAGCGCCGACTCGAGGTTCACGAGATTGCTGATCTTGGGTGAGAGTCCGGCCTTGCTCAGGGCCGGCATGATCACGACGGAGCTCGACCCGCCGAGAATCGTTCCAAGCAGGATCGCCTGCATCCAGGTCCACTCGGGAAGGACGCCCGCCCACGACGCAGCCTTGGCCACGACAGCAACGGCGAGCACCGCCAGTATGAAGCCGAAGACCGCGAGCAGCGTACCTCGGCCCGCGGCCTGCTTGAGTTCGTCGATGCGCAGCTCGCTGCCGCCGTCGAAGAGCACGATCACCAGCGTCAGCGCGCCGAAGTAGGGCGCGATCGTCATCAGCCCTTCGCGAGTGACAAAGCCGGTGACGGGTCCGAGGATCACACCCACGGTGATCAGCCACACCACATCCGGAATGCCCGTTCGGGCGAAGACCAGCTCGCCGACGATGCCGACGACAAAGATCGTGGCGATGGCCAAAAGAAAGATGGAGACGGGACTCATGTGCTCGGGAGGGTATCCCGCCGCGGCCCGTGGCGTGCAAGGGGTGTAGTGCCGGGATTGCGCTGAGGTTGAATTCCGGCCTCAGCGGCGCAGGCCCGCTTGACCTCACCCTCGGTGGAAC
>JBCCRV010000069.1:0-17128 GCA_039201085.1 Myxococcota bacterium
CACCCGCGCGCGCTTCGGCGACGTCGCCTTCAATAAGAGCGCGCGCGGAGCGAAGGCCTTCGAAGTAGTCGCGGCAGCTGCCTTCGGCCCGGCAGCTTTGGGGAAGCGCGAGGCTCGCGATCGCGCCATCGATCTCAGCCGCGTTCTGCGTGAAGTTCCCGTCGACGGGTGCCAGACGCTGCGCCCGCGCGCCAAAGCCGATGACGGCCATTTCGGTGGCGTTTCCGCGCAGCGCCGTTTGGCTGAAGGCCGTGAGTTCGCCGACGCGCTCGCTCCCGGGATCGAAGCTCGCGAAGAGCGGGCCTTCGGCGCGGTCCGCCACGATGACGAGACGCAGGGGAAGGTCTTCGCTCACCGAGTCGCGGGTGCAAACGCGGCCAGCAAAGCTGGCGCGGTCCGCTTCGACGCCCGGAGCCGAGCGACCGAAGACGGAGGCTTCGGTGCAGCTGCCAAGCGCGAGGGTGCAGAGCGCGCCGCAAACGAGTGCGAATCTTATGGACATCGCGTCTCGCTAGGCGGCCGCACACCCACGCACTCACCGTCCACGCAGGTTTCAGCGAAGGGGCAATCGAACATGCGGCAGGATTCGTTCAGCGGAAACGCTGCGCCTTCGAGGTCGGCCAGTTCGGGCACGCGGTGAGTATAGCGTGCGACGAGCCGTCCTTCGGCGCGGGCTTCAACACTCACCAATCCGGGGCCCACCAAACGGGGGATATCGATCGTCGTTGGAAGCGAGACGTTTTCTTCGCCCTCCTCCGGCTGTGCGACGGCCGTCAGCAGCTCGTCGGGCGAACGCGTGCCCGTAATAAATACGCGTACGGCGTCGATATTCGAGTCATCGAGATCGCCGCAGACACGGAGTGCCGACATCGGGCCAGCGTCGCCGCAGCCGACGAGGAGAACGCCCAGGAGAGCGCCAAGCCGAGTTAAGCGCCGCCGGGCAGCGTGAGGGGAAGCCAGACGAGTGCAGCGCACACCCACCTATGGCATGGGAGCGAGTTTTCGGCTCAAAAAAGCACGCACAACCCAAAAAAACTTCAAAAAGCCCGCTAAAATGGCCTGGGCGAAAAAAAAATGCGTTCTCCTGAGCCGTTTTCCGCTGCGGCCGCCATTTCCTAACTGTCGCCGGCAGGGCGCCCCACGAGAAGGAACAACATGAACATTATTCGCGTCACAAGCCTACTGGGCACAGGACTCCTACTAACGCTATCGAATTTCGCTGTAGCCCAGCAGTTCGAGTGCGATAACAGCTTCGGCCAGTGCGGAACGCCCGACACATCCGGCGGCGGCGGCGGAGGCGGCGGTGGCGCCATCCTCATCGCCAACACGGACCTCGGCGACACGTTCCAGAGCGCGGACGACTACGACAACGACGGCATCGAGGATAACTTCGACAACTGCGTTCGTTCCCACAACTTCGACCAGGGCGACACGGACGGTGACGGCCTTGGCGACCGATGCGATAACTGCGCTGCGATCGCCAACGACGTTCAGCTCGACGTGGACGGCGACGGCGTCGGCGACGTCTGCGACGACGACATCGACGGTGACGAGGTGCTCAACGCCGCTGATAACTGCATGAACTTGCCCAACCCGGTGGGCGCGGACGGCCTTCAGGTCGACCTCGACGGCGACGGCCGCGGCGACGTCTGCGATGACGACATCGACGGCGACGGCATCCTCAACCTCGAGGACTCCTGCCCCCTCAGCGCCTCGGCGACCACGGGCGACGCGACCTGCTTCCCCGACGCCGACGGTGACGGCATCAGCGAGATCGGCTTCGGCTCCATCGCCGCTGACCTCTGCCCCGGCACCTTCGACCCCGGTCAGCTCGACTTTGACGGCGACGGCGTCGGCGACGCGTGCGACCCGGACATCGACGACGACGGCGTGCGCAACGCGGTCGACAACTGCGACATGCTCGTCAACACGGACCAGCTCGACGCGGACCGAGACGGCGTGGGCGACATCTGCGACGACCGCTTCTGCTTCGTGCCCTTCGGCAGCGCGGCGAACTGCCTCGACCCCTCCGCGGCCCTCGAAGCCTTTGCTCCGGACCTTCTGATGCGCACCGGTGAGCGCTTCCGCCTCCCCGTCTTCGTGAACCGCGAAGCGCAGGGCGACCTGACCTACACCTGGACGGTGGAAGAAGCGCCCGCCGGTTCGTCGGCGACCGTCGGCAACAGCCGCGGCAGCCTCGGCGGCGCCGTTGACTTCGAGTACGACTACGACGGCGAAGCGGCGTTCCTTCAGCCCGACGTGGCCGGTCAGTACCGTCTGCGCCTCACGGTGACGGCTGCAGTGGATGACCTGACGAACGAGGTCGACCGCACCGCGAACTACGACATGACCGTGTTCGCTGACCCCGCCGCTGGCGGTAACGGCTGCGCAGCAGGCGGCAACGCCTCCGGTCTTGGCTGGCTCGTCCTGGCCATGGTCCTTCCGATGGTGCGTCGCCGCCGCCGCGGATGAGCCACACTCAAGCGCAAATCAGCGATTGAACTCAAAAAGAGGTTCGCTCCACGGGTGGAGCGAACCTTTTTTGTGTAACTTGAACCCTCGATGAGGCAGCGTGAGGCGAGCCGTGAAAAAGAACGAGAAGGACCGATGGGAGAGCACATGCGCATAACGCTTGTGGGCTTGGCTTTGCTTGTTGGCGCCTGCGCCGACGTCGGCCTGCAGTTCGAACCGCCGGAGCCACCGCAGACCTTCGACAACCTGCTTCGCGTTCGCGGCGAGCAGTGCGTACAGCCGGACAACACGCTCGACTTTCCGGTGAAGGTTCTGATCATGCTCGATCAGAGCTCGTCCTTTCAGTGTACGGACCCGATGCGCAATCGCTTCGACGCGATCGATGACGCCATCACCCGCATACTTCGGCAGCGGTCCAGCTCCGTTGGACTGGTCGGCTTTTCCGAGTGGTCGCGAACCGTGCCGTTCACCACCGAGCGCGGCGATCTTTCGGACCGTCTGGCGGACGGCGGCGGCAGCGCGACGGACTTTCAGGGAGCGCTGGCCGCCGGCCTTCAGGTCCTCGAGAACGACATGCTCGCCACGTCGCCGGGTGAGCGCGCCCGAACGCGCTACGTGGTCCTATTCGTGAGCGACGGTCTGCCTGAGCCGCGTTGCCGCGCGGGTTGCGAAGACGGCGCATCCGTGAACGACCCTGCCCTGGGCGCGTTCTTTACAGGCACGTGCGACAACGGGGAAGACGACGACGGCGACGG
The DNA here is from genome assembly GCA_039201085.1 of Myxococcota bacterium. Taxonomy (GTDB): domain Bacteria; phylum Myxococcota_A; class Polyangia; order Polyangiales; family Houyiibacteriaceae; genus JBCCRV01. The sequence goes on from JBCCRV010000069.1 coordinate 3,228, forward strand.
CGCCGTCGACGGCGGTGACCGCGATTGCCAGGATCCGGATTTGCTCGACCCACCATTTTCGCCGTGCAACTTCCGCGGCCGATCCGATTTGCCGGGATCGATCGAAGACGACGAGTACGTCGACTTTTCCGGCGTGTGTCCCGACTACAACCAGCCGGAACAGCGTCAGCAGCGCGTGCGCGACATGCTTGAGCTGCAGGAGATCTACAACGTCGGATCGATTTCCCTCAACTCCGTGCTGGTCTTCACGACGCCCGCCGCCCTGGCGGCAACCTGTGGGGCCGGAGCTGCCGAAGCCTTCGGCTTTGACCGCGTAGAAGCGTCGTCGATCCTTCGTGGTATGGCGGAGGCGGGTCGCGGCGCCTTCCGCGATGTCGACGTGTCGGCCGACGCCACGGACTTTCTGCAGTTCGACTTTCAGGCGCTCTTCGCGCCGCAGCGCTTGACGGGCCTGACGGTCTTCAACGAGTTTGCCCGCCCGGCGGCGTCCGGTTTCCGACCGGACACGGACCGCGACGGCGTGGCCGACGAAGACGAGCTCGCGGACGATATGCGCACCGATCCGGCAGACGTGGATACGGATGCGGACGGCTACACGGACGGCGTCGAGCGGCGACTGCGCGAGTCGGGCTTCGATGCCCGCGATCCCGGAAGTCCGCCGATCGCCTGCGAGGACACGGAGGACACGGACGGCGATGGTCTGCGCAACTGCGAGGAGACCATCATCGGAACGGACCTACGCCTTGCCGATACGGATGGCGACACACTCGTCGACTGGCTTGAAGTCGTGAGTGGGCTCGATCCGTTGGTCTTCGACTCCGATCTCGACATCGACTTTGACGGCAACCTGAACCGCGAGGAAGTCCGCGCAGGCACGGACCCGACGCAGCAGGATCAGGATCGCTTTCGCTTCGAGGCGAACCGCTACCGTGTGGACGATTTGGGTATGGTCGAAACGGAAGCCGGCGAGCGCCAGTGCTACGGGTTTGACGTTCAGAACATTCAGCTCGTCGAAACGCCCGTCGTTGGCAACCGCGGTCTAAACCGCATCATGATTCACGCGTATGAGCAGCCCGCCATGTTATCCGGTTCGGACGGGATCACACAGGTCGCGTGCTTCGAGGTCTTCTACAACGGCGAAACGGACAAGGTGCCCGAGGACGGCGTCGTCGACGCATCGCAAGAAGGCTGGACGGCGATGCTCTCGGCGATTCAGACGGGCGTGGACTCGCTTGCGGCGTGTCCCTGGCTTGGCGAAGGCTTCAATCGGCGCCGGCTCCTCAACCAGGTGGAAGCCTGCATGCCCGAAGACGTGACCCTTGGCCGCTTCCGTTTTTCCAACAATGAAGCGCAGGCGCTCATTCGAAGCTACATCGCCGGCAACCTTGGGCAGCAGCTGCCCCTTGAAAGCTGGCGCTTGTTCCGCCCGATCGAGAACTTCGATCCCGACCGCGACTGCGTGCGGCCCTGGGAGGTCGATTTGCTTCTTGAGTTCTTTGGCCAGATCGAACAGGCCTGCGCATGCATGCCTTCCGATGAAGAAGATGCGCCCCCCTTGAGTCCATGCTGCGACAGCTAACCCCACCGATCTTGCTGCTGGCCCTCGGGCTCAGCTGTACCGAGGCCGACCTGCAGATCATTCAGCGTGATCCGCCGACGCGCGACGATCGCGTGGCGCTCGGCGGCGAGATCTGCACCCGGCCGCCGGCAAGTCGCGTGGCGCCGCTTCGCGTGCTCTTTGTTGTCGATGCCTCCGATTCGATGGAGGTCACGGACCCGCCCGATCCGGTGACGCTGGAAACGGGCCGGCAGCGCGCCGTTCGCGAAACGTGGGAACAGCTCATCGACGCCGATCCCGAAGGCGTGCGCGCGGGCGTGATTCGTTTTTCGTCCGAAGCGCAAGGAACGACGCCCGTGGACGAGGACGGCGACGGGCTTGCGGACACGTTCTTTACGGCGGACCGAACGCTGCTTGCCGCGGCGACCGATCGCTTGGCCATCACCAACCGCTCCACGAACTACGCCAACGCGCTCGCGGAGGCGTACCTCAACTTGCGCACCGAGTACCTTCGGGCGGAGGCCGGCTCGCTGCCGCTCTCGCGCTACGTCGTCATCTTCTTGAGCGACGGCCTTCCCGACGGCGACCGCGGCGACGCGGTTCAGGAAGCGATCGCCGGTGTGCAGGAGCTCGTCGACCTCGCCCGCGTCTTTCGCGTCGGCCGCTTCGAGTTCAACACCGCCTACCTTTCCGCCGGGCGCGGACCGGAGCTCGACCGGGAGGCGCAGGAGCTGCTTCAGTCGATGGCCGAGCTTGGCGGCGGCACGTTTCGAAGCTTTCCGAGCGGCGAGTCGATCAACTTTCTCTTTGCCGAGCTGACGTCGATTCGGCGCGCCTTCAGCATTGATGGCGTTTCCGTCATCAACCTCAACACGGTTATCGACATCGAGCAGGTCGAAGCGCTGCCTCTGCCGCCCATCGAAATGGTGGGCCTGGACGGCGGCATGCTCGATGGCGGCGATGTGGACGATGCTGCCCTCGACATGGCGGAGCCGGACATGTCGATGCCAGACACGGGGGTAGAGGACATGTTCACGGACATGGAGCCGGTGGACCTCGGCTATATGCCCGAAGTGGGTCCCGAGAACTTTGCCGACCGTGACGGCGACGGACGCCCCGGATGCGGCGAGCCCATGTCCGATACGGACGCCGACGGCCTCGCCGATTTGCTTGAGGGCGAGCTCGCTACCGATCCCCGCATTCCGGACACGGACGACGACGGGCTGCGCGACGGCATCGAATGGCGAAACCCGAACCTCGATCCCCTCGACCCCGAGGATGCGCGCTGCATCATTCCGCAGGAGTGCCGTGACGAAGACGGGGATGGATTTTGCGACTGTCTCGCGGATTCCGATCTGGACGGCATCTGTGATTGCGCGGAGTTTCCCGAGCTCACGTGCCGGGACGATACGGGCCATGACTGCGTCGACGAGCCTCCGGTGCTCGAAGACGGTGAGCTTGGTGAACCGGACGGTTTCTGCGACTGCCTCGACGCCGATGCGGACGGCCGCTGCGATTACGAAGATCGTGACGGCGACTTGCTGAACGATTGCGAGGAGCAGTTCAGCGGAACGCGCACCATTGGATTCGACAGCGAGCCGGACGGGCTCGCAGACCTGTACGAAGTGCTGCGCCGCGGGGACGCTGTGGACTTGGACAAGCTCTTTGACTCCGATTGGGACGACGCGAACAACGAAGAGGAGCTGCTCGCCGGCACCGACCTGATGTGCGACGAATCGTCCGTGCGCTCGCGCGTTGCCCACGTGCAGGAGTTCGAAACGATCAGCACCGAAGACGGGCAGACCTGCTACGCCTTTGAGGTTCGTAACATTGCCCTCGCGCCCACGCTGCCGAACCCCGCCGAAGCCTGGCCGGGCAACGGCTGGAATCGGCTTCTGATCTACGCCAACGAAAACAGCTTCGACGATCCGGATGCGTTCGGAACGTTTCGACTCGCTTGCGTGATGGTGCGCTACGAGCCTGAAGGTAACTTTAAGAATCCGCCGTCGGGCCGTGTGCGCCTGTCGGACGATGACTTTATTGATGCTGAGGTATTCGATGCGGACGTTCACTGCATATGGCCCTAGCCTGACTCATTACCGTTCGGTCCTTTGCCTCCTGCTTTGCGCTGCCGCTTGCGGTGACGACGCGATGATGCCGGACCCGGACTTTGGGCAGAACATTTGCCAGCAGGACAACTCGCTTGGTCCAGACTCTGCGGAAGCGCTCGTTGCCGGTACGCCGGCCACGGGCTTCATATGCCCTAACATCGACGAGGACTGGTTCACCCTTGATATTCCAACGGGCCAAAGCCTGCTGCGCATCAATCTGAGCATCGATAATGCCCGCTCGCCGATCGAGGCCACCTACTCGATCGCGCCGGCCGGCTCGCCCGAGATGTCCGTTGCCATTCCGGACGAAGACGAAATCGGTCCAGGCGCGAACCTAAGGGACACGCACTGCTTGGAACCTGGCGCATATACGGTGGTCCTTCGCGATCAGGGCGCCGATGCGGAGGACATTCGCAACGCGTACGAGTTGAGCTTCAGCACCCTGGCGGAGCCCGATACGTTCGAGCCCAACAACGAGGACACGTCCGCTACCACCATCGGCATGGGAGCACCAACGACGGGCTTTATCAGCTGTCGAGGCGATGTGGACTTCTACCAGTTTGAGGTCACGGGCCAGGATGCGGTGCGCGTGGCGCTCGACGCAGCCGAGCTCGGCTACGAGCCGCAGGTGACGCTCTTTGATCCAGCGGGCGAACTGGTGCTAACGGAGGTGAACGCGCGCGGCGCCCTTGGACCGACGGCTCTCTCCTTCGAGCGTCAGCTCCAGCCAGGCACCTACACGGTGCGGGTGTCCGACGACAACGAGCAGGGGTCGAACGCCGAGGTGCCGTATACGTTGACCATCGGCGTCTTTGAGGACCCGGACACGAACGAACCCAATGACGGTCCTCTGGAAGCGACCATGCTCACGGGGCTGGGCTGCGGCGCAGGCTGGAGTGCATTTTCGGAGAACGCTGCGGGCGCTCTCGTAACGGCCGCGGACAACGACTGGTTCGAGATCGATCTTTCCGGCTGCGCCAACGGCATCATTGAGGCCGAAGCCACGCTCAACACGACGGGGCTCACGGCCCAAGAAGCCTGGGAGCTCCAGGCGCGCGTTCAGATGAGCATCACGTTGGTGCGCGATGCCGGTCCCGCCGATCCCTGCGACGAGGATGAAGACTGCGTCGTCCTCACCCGTACGTGCGAAGAGAACATCGACTGCAGCGGGCTACTCGAAGCGTGTCAGCTCGAAGGGCGGTGCGGCGGCGCTGGTGTGTGCTTACCCACCAACACCTGCGGCGCAAACCAGACTTTTCGCGCGTACACGCCGCAGGGCATTCCCGAGCCTATTGTCGAACCGCCGCCGCCCAATACGGCGCTCCTTTCGGCGCCGGTTCTTTCCAGCCAACGCGCGTGGCTTCGCGTGTCGGACTTTCAGGCCAACGGTGGCGATCCGCGTGCGCGCTACACCCTGCGGGTTCGCGTACGCAACGATCCGGATGGCTTCGAAGCGGACAACCTCTACACGAGCGACCCACGCCTCATCGACGAAGGTGAGCGTGTTTCGCCCTATACGATTCATGACTGCACGGCGGGCGACTGCTGCGGCGGTGGCGATTTCGTCACGGCCCACATCGGCTACGATGGCGACCGCGACTACTTCATGGGAAGCCACCCATGCGAAGGTCGGAACTGCATGCTGCGGCTTCACTACCAAGTGGACGCCGGGGATGCGTCGCCGATTCTTCGTCTGACGACCTCACGTGGCCCTTGGTACGACGCCCTCCTGGAACCCGGGACGAGCGGCACGATCGGTGACGTGGGTCGGCCCGAGGGTGAAGATCAGTGCATCGTGGCGGCAGCGGATCAAGACTTGATGCCCTTCGATCTGTCGCTGTTTCACTTCGATCCGGACGAGCCGGGCTTCCTTTGGGACGCCGACCAGCGCGTGCGGTTCTGCCTTGAGGTGACTTCTAACGATTGTGTCGCTCCCTGCATCGTGGCGGGCGACGAGTGCCGACAGCGGTAGAGAGCTCATCCCAAAAATCGCCGCGGCCATGTTTCTGTCAGCTCACACGACCTTCAGCCATCCCCTCACCTTGAAAATACTCGGCATTTACTTCGTTTCGCGGACGCAGAATTCCGCACGACCTGGTCAAAAATCTGGCCGCGGGGATGAGCTCTAGCCCGAGGCGAGGAACCCTAGAAACTGAGATGCGAATCATGAAGACCACATCGATCTACGGGCTCGGCCTGCTGTTGAGCCTGGCGGCGTGCGGCGACGACGATGGCATGGTGGCGCCGGACATGTCCGCGCCCCGGCCGGGTGACTCGGGCACGGAGAACCCGTGGATCACCGAAGCCGTGTCCGACACGACGGCCGGCAATGGCCTCAGCCTCACGATGGAGGGTTCGGCGCCGGTGGTCGCATACTTCGCGGGCGACTCGGAAGACGGCGGCCCGTGCGAGGAAGTGCGTCAGGCGGACGTGGAACCGCCGGACCGCAACTTCTGGCCCCTCTTTCTTGCGCGTCGCAGCGGCGGCAGTTGGAGCGAAGGGCGCGTCGGTCAGCAGCTTTCGCTCGCTGCACCGATCGGGCTCGATCTTGCGATGGTCGGCGGCGCGGCGACGGTGGCCGCGATGTCGGGCGACCCCTACGTGCAGGGCCTGCAGCGCGTATGCGAGCGGCACGACCTCGGCTTCTACACCGAAGGCGGCGACGTCCGCACCCTCGTCGAGGACAGCAGCGAAGCGGCCTTTGATGTCGCGAGTGATGCCGGCTTCATGGTGGGCGAGTGGCCCGCCGTGGCAACGAACGGTGGAACGACCCTTGTGGCTTACCGCGACGTGCACTTTGGCGGCATTCAGTCCGACGATGAACGCCGTGCCGACCTCGAAGCGGTGATCGTCGACGGCGGTAGCACGCGCGCCGTGCCGGTCGATCCAGGCCGCGGCGCCGGACGCTTTAACGAAGCGATCTTCGATACGAGCGGTCGTCCGTACATCGTCTACGTGAACGAGTTTGAGTTCGACGATACTTCGCGGGGTACGCTCGTTGCGCGCTCCCTCGACGACGGCGCGACCTGGGAGATCCATCGGCTCAGCGAAGACACGGATCGCGGTCCCTCCATCTGGCTGGACGATCAGGGCCAAGTGAACGTCGCCTACTACGACGAAGAGCGGCGCCAGCTCGCCCTTCAGATCCTCGAAGATGTGGACGCCTTCGACGGAGAAGGTTGGACCCTCGAGCGCATTGGCGACCCGCAATTTGACGAAGGCGTCGATCCGAGCGGCGCCACCGATGCGGACGGCTACACCGCCATTGCCTACCACCGCTGCAACACGATCACGGGCGGTTCGATGTGCGACGGAAACCGCGACGGTCTCGTTGTGGCCTCTCGTGCTCCGGGCGACCGGGATTGGACCATTGAGCTCGTGGACGAAGGCAACGACGGTGCGCGCTGCGGCACGGACGCATCACTCGCATTCACCGAAGCGGGCGACGTGTGGGTCGCGTACAGCTGCCAATCGGTGGTAGGTGACGAGTTGCTCCCACGGGTACGCGCGGCCCGGCGTGAGGCCTTTGAATGATGCGTCGGCGCGTTCTTTGGGCCTTCGCTGCGCTCGCCCTTTCGAGCTGCAGCGACGTACAGGTCGGCGGCAGCTTGGGCGAGGTGTACCCGCTGGGCTTTGATTCGGTCCGCATTCGCCTCTATTCGTCGAGCCTTTCGGTCGAGTATGTGCGTACGGACGGCGCCGTGCCGATTCGCGTCACGGCGGACCGGGCAGCGATCGAAGCTGGCGGCACCATCGACTTGTCCGCCGCGGGCGATGTGACGGGCCGGACGGCCTCGGGCCGCGAAATCCCCCGCTTCAACGAGGGTGAGCTCAAGCTGGACAGCTTTCGCGTCGAGGATGGGGCGCGCGTCGAAGGCAGCTGGTCGGCGAGCTTTCCCGTGGGCGACACCGACACGCTGGGCGCCGACGGCCGCTTTAGCGCCCGCCTCGATATCATCGAGGATCCAGGCCCGACGCCGCCTGGCCGCGAGTAACCCCGCGTCTTCGAGCTTTTGTCGCCTCGAACTCGGGCCATGCTCGAGCGGTCTAGTGTCTACTCGGAAATGACCATCCGTAAGAGCAGGGTCAGGACGGCGGAAAGCAAAGCGGCGGTGGGAACGGAGAAGAGCCAGCTCAGCGCGATGCTTCTCAGCACGCGCAGGTTGATCGCGTCCAGGGTGCGATGAAGGCCCACGCCCACGACGGCACCGATGAGCACGGCCGTCGTGCTGACGGGCAGGGCGAGGGCCGAACAGGCGACGATCGTCAGCGCTGCTGACGTTTCTGCGGCGAATCCTTTCGACGGCGTCAGCTGGGTAATTTCGCGGCCGATCGTCGCCATGACGCGAAGGCCGTAGGTCGAGAGTCCAAGCACGATGCCGCAGGCGCCGATCATCAAGACGTTCGTCGGAATCGTCGGCTCGGCGGTCGATCCGGAAAGGGCGCGAAAAGCCGCCGCGACGGGCCCGGCGGCGTTGGCAACGTCGTTGCTTCCGTGGGCAAAGGCGATGAAGCAAGCCGACAAAACCTGGAGGCCCGCGAACACCGACTCGGCGCGGGCGCGGGGCGGTTTGCCGGCGCTCTCATCGGCGGACATGCGGAAACGCGCCAGCGTCGCGAAGGTGGCGGCAAACACAAGCGAGAGCACCAAGATCACCGCGAAGTGCATTCCGCCTGCTTGCGCGTGCAGGAGCGTCGGTAGCGCGTCCAGGTCGTAGAACGCATACGCCGCGGCTCCTGCGGCGAACGCGGACGCGGCGGTGGCGGCGAAGAGCCGCGCCGCCGAATCGACGCTGGGCCGCTCGAAGACGCTTTGCTGAACGACGCGGTAGAGCACGAAGGCGCCCACGCCGCCCAACAAAGGCGAGAGCACCCAGCTGGCGACGACCGTTCCCAGGACATCCCAGTGCACGTGCGACGCACCGTTGCATGCGAGCCCAAAACCAAGGACCGCGCCGACAATGCTGTGCGTGGTGGATACGGGGTAGCCGTAGGCCGTGGCGCCGTGAATCCAAATCGATGCCGCGATGAGGGAGCACGCCATGCCGCCCGCCAAGAGCACGGGAGAAACACCGAGGCTTGGTGTGTCCACGATGCCTTCGGCAATCGTCGTCGATACGGCATCGCCCGCGAGCAAGGCGCCGGCGAGCTCGAAGACCGCGGCGATGAGAAGCGCCGTACGCAGCGAGAGGGCGCCCGAGCCGACGGATGTACCCATCGCGTTCGCGACATCGTTCGCGCCGATGTTCCACGCCATGTAGAGTCCGGCGACGGCCGTCGCGGCGAGTACGAGCGTGAGCGCGTCCATGGCGTGACTACCGTAACCGCTGAGCCGTTTTCACGAGCGGCTTTCCAAAGCTCTCCTGGGGTGGGTTACGTCCTCAAGGGCCTTGGTCAGGTAACAAACGTGCAATTCTCGGTCCCTTTGCGTGCGCGCTCGCCGCAGAAAACCCCGGGAAACCGTCCCTGGGGGGCTGTAAACGCTGACTGACTACCGGGCGGCGAAGAGGCGGAACTGGTCGCCGATGTTCTCGGCGTGGTTGGCCATGTCGCCGATCTTGTTCAGCACCTTGGTCCACATGAAGACGGCCACTGGCGCCATCTCCTCCTCGGCGCGGAAGAGTGCCTTTGCGCACTGGTCTTGAAGCTTGTCGGCGTCGTGCTCGCGCGCGGAAACGAGGTCGATGAACTCCAAGGTCTCCGCCGCTGCCTTGCCGCGAAAACCCGCCTTCACCAAGGCATTGAGCGTTCCAACGAGTTGAACGGACGCATCGACCGTATCCATGACGCGGCGGACGTACTCGGGAAAGACGTCGCGCATGGTGACGGGGACATCGAGGGGACGAAGCGTCAGAAGCACCCCGACGTCCTCTGCGCAGTCGGCGATCGCGTCGACTTCGCTCAGCAGGCGAAGCAGGTCGCGGCGGTCGACGGGCAGCAAAAGCCGCACGGGGAGATCGCCGCGAAGGGCGTTCTTTAGCGCATCGGCTTCGCCCTCGACGATGGACGTTTCCTTCGCCAGGCGGTCTACGGTCGCTTGGTCGCCTTCGAGCAGGGCCTCGGCGAGAAGCGGGACGTAGGCAGCGCAGGCCTCCACCTTGGCCATCAGCTCGCCGATCCGCGGAAGCGGGCTACGTACGAGGAGGTTGGCGAGCGGAATGCGCATGGCTCGACCATAGCGGGATCGTCGGCGTTTGCTACTGCGCGCCGGCTTTACAGCCCAGCGGGGTCAGGCAAGCTGGATTCTATGGCCGCCTCGACCGTGGAAGCTTGGGCTCGCTCCTTGATCGTGACGACGGACATGTCGGCCAAGCTTTCGCCGCCGTCGCCGCCGACTTGCTGGAGCGAAGAGCCCGGTGTCGTGCCCCGCGCGCCGGGGCGGCCGGAGGGCCTTCGTCAAGCGAAGAAATCACCGAAGCGTCCCAAGCGCTGCACGACGCCCCTTCAGCGAGCCAAGCTGCTGCACGCCTTTGCGCACCACGAGCTGCAGGCTGCGGAGCTTTTTGCGTGGGCGCTGCTCCGCTTTCACGACGCGCCGCCGGCGTTTCGGCGCGGACTGCTTCGCATCTGCCTCGATGAGCTTCGCCACACGCGGGCCTACGTCGGTCAGCTCGAGCGCCTCGGGTTTCGCTTCGGCGATTTTGAAATCCGCGACTGGTTTTGGGATCGCGTGCCCAGTTGCGCGACGCCCGCGGCCTTTGTGGCGTGCATGGGCCTGGGCTTTGAGGCGGGAAACCTCGACCATAGCGCGCGCTTTGCGGACGCCTTTGAGGCCGCCGGCGATGTGGAGGGCGCAAACGTTCAGCGGGTCGTGGGCCGGGACGAGATCGCGCACGTGCGCTTTGCTGCCAAATGGTTCGCCGAGTTCACGGGCGAGACGTGCTTCGAGCGGTGGCTTGACGCCTTGCCTCCGCCCCTTTCACCCATGGTGATGCGCGGTCGACCACTGAACCGTAGCGATCGGGTCCGGGCCGGTCAGAGCGAGACGTTTCTCGCCGCCCTGGAGGCATGGGAGCCCAGCGCGCCCGCGGCGAAGGCGTGAACGCGCCCGGCGAGTGGCTGCTCAACCTGAATGCGGAGCGGGAGCTCGAAGGCCGTCCGCCTTCGGCTGCCCTGCGTCGACGCTCGCGCGAGCGGGCCAGGCCGCTTGTCGGCCTGCTTGTGCCCGAAGGCCATCAAGCCCGCTTCGAAGGCGACGCTCCTTTAGGAACGGCGCGGGCCTTTGCGTGGTGCGCGACGCCGTCCGCCGTGAACGCCTTTGCGCGCGTCGGACAAACCCTTCGCGCGCCTACGTTCGAGGTGCTTCGCGCGGTGAATGGGCGGGCCTTTGCTACGATGCGTTTCTCGGCGGGCGGTGTGCGCTCGGTCTACGGTCTTGAAGACGCAGAAGCGTTCCCGGAGCGCCCCCTGCTGCTCAAGGGAAGCCTCGGTTTCGCCGGTCGCGAACAACGTCGCGTGGACGGTGCCTTCAGACAGGACGACCGGGCTTGGGTGGAGCGGCAACTGCGCCGCGGCCCGCTGCGTGTCGAGGCCTTCGTGGCGATCGATTCGGAGTACGGCACACCGGGGTTCATCGAGGGCACGTCCGCGATCATCGGCGAGCCGGTGCAGCAATGGTCTGAGGGTGGGCAGTGGTTTCGATCGGAAGCGGCACGCTTGAGCGACGCGGAGCGCGCGCGCCTTCGTGCTGCGGCCGAGGCGGTCGGACGGGCACTTGTCGAAGCGGGCTATTTTGGACCGTTCGGTGTGGATGCCTTTCGCTTTGGCGACACATGGCGCGAGGTTTCCGAGATCAATGCGCGCTACACGATGGGATGGGCGCACGGGTGGCCGGGGGGGCGTCCGGACGTCTAGGAGCCGGCGGACTCTGCGGCAGACCCCGCGCGGGCGATTGGGGTCCGACGCCAAAGGCGGCGGCGTGGACCGCGAGCGCAGCGAGTCGCGTCCACAGTACGGGGCCCCCAGCTCGCCCGCGCGGGATGTGCCGCGGAGCACGCCGGTTCCCGCTGGCGACCTAGCCGTCGAACTCCCACCGCCATTGACGACCAAGCTCCTCACCCGTAGAGCGCGTCCGTGATTGCGGTGACGCACGTAGGCGCCGAAGAAGCGACGAAGTCGATCGCGTTCGTGCACGGCATTTTGGGACGCGGCTCGAACTGGCGGACCGTGGCGCGCCGCTTCGTCGCGGCCCGCCCCGAGTACGCCGCCACGCTCATCGACTTGCGCTTGCACGGCGATTCCCGGGAAGGCTTTGCGCCGCCAGATACGATCGAAGCGTGCGCAAACGATCTTCGCGCCCTTCCCGCGCCGAACGCGATCGTTGGCCACTCCTTTGGCAGCAAGGTCGCTCTGACGTGGAGCGACAAAGCGGACGGCCCGCCCGTATTCGTCATCGATGCGACGCCGGGCCCCCGTCCCTCACGTGAAGGAAGCGAAAGCGTACTCGGCGTGCTCGACGCACTGCGCGCGACGGAAGGAAAAAGCTACGCCCACCGGCGCGACTTCGTCGCCGCCCTGGGCGAGCGCGGCGTTGCCCGTCCCGTGGGCATGTGGCTCGCGATGAACCTCCGGGAGGACGACGGCACGTACCGATTCGGCATCGAACTCGACCGCATCGACGCCCTGCTCGCCGACTATTTCGAAGTGGACTGCTGGGGCGCCTTCCACGACGGCTGCCATCTCGTTGCCGGCGGCGCATCGCCCGCCGTGTCATCCAGCGATCAGGCGACGGCCGCGAACCTAGGCACGCTGCACGTCATCGAAGGCGCCGGCCATTGGGTGCATGTCGACGCACAGGACGCACTCGTCGAATACCTTGTAGAATACGTTCCTTAGGAAGAGCACGTACACGTCTCTCGAATGCCCTTCGGGCGGCTGTCCCTAAACGCGACTCGAGCAGATTCGTGAGTTGGACTACATGCTGACCAGGGCGTCGCGAACACAATAGCTCCCCGTCAGCCCGCTGCTGCCCTGCTCAATCCTTGCCTCGTTTGAGCAGATGAAGCCGTTCGGGCAGGCGCAGAGGTTTCCGGTTTCTTCCGGTCGGTCGCATCGGCACGAGCAGAAGACGCGACCAACCTCGGCATCGTCGATCTCCTGACTGGGTGGGTGCGCGAGTGCGCATTCCCCCGGATCCCCGCCCTCATCAATGCACTCTTCTCGGCTACGCGTGGGATCTCCCTCGAGGTTGAAGACCAAACAAAGCCCGGTCTGGCACTGCACGGAGCCGGTTTCGAGAAACACTTCCTCACCATCGAACCCCCGCGATCCGTCGGGACGTGGAGGCACGCTTTCCGGAAGGCAACTGTCGCCCACTCCAAGCGCCGCGAGTACCAACTCGCAGTCGTCGTCAAGCGCGTCGAACAATCCATCCCCGTCATTGTCGCGCCCATCTGAACACCGTTCTAGCGTGTCTTCGGCAGACTCAAGTTCACCGTCGGATGAACTGCTGCACGCGGTCAGGAACATGCAGCCGCAGACCGCGAAGGTAGCTCGCAAGTGGACAAATCCGCCGTAAGGCAGGCGCATTTGGCCCTCCGTGCTTCGCGCCTCTTGGATGACTCGAAGGATTGCTGCGGCGGGCGAGGTGGGAATCGTCGGCTCCATGCGCGTCACTCTGGATCTAGCCGTCGGCAAAGACAACGCGCGTTTCGCCATCAACTCGAGCACGCTGAGTTATTGCGCACGCGCGATCACTTCGTACGGCACCTGGCCTGCGCGCTCTGAAGCGATCGCAGGTGTCCCCTATGACCCTGGGCACGGCCGCGCGATGATGCAGGGGGTGGAGGGGCGGCGGGTGCTCGCCCGGAAACGCGCAGACCGTGCCCAAGGCCACAGGGGGCGCCCGGCTTACTCAGCGAACGTCGAGAATCGTTCCCGGTGGTGGCGTGAACTCGTAGTGGCTCGCATCGCGCTCGCTGGCAAAGGACATGCGGCGGAACGTCAGCGTATTTCGGTTGCCGTCGTGATCGTCGATGCGAATGCGGTGCACGACGCCTTCGCGGCCGGCGCGCGAATCCACGTAGAGCAGCACTCGGCGCATCGATGCAGACGCCCGGCGGGGGCGGAGCTCGAGCACGTGGCCGCGCCAGCGGTAGCGCGCCGCATCGACGAGGCGAAAGCGGTAGTCCTCGTCGAGGCGCGCGGTGCCCATCAAGAAGCGCAGACCTTCGTGCGTCGCGTTTTCCGCGGCCCGCCGCTGCAGAAAATGGCCCGGCTCGTCACCCTCCGCG